>NZ_JACHFL010000015.1 GCF_014201875.1 Deinococcus humi
TCAAGCCCATCGCCATGGAAGAAGGCCTGCGTTTCGCCATCCGTGAAGGCGGCCGCACCGTCGGCGCCGGCGTTGTCACCAAGGTCCTGGAGTAAGTTCCAAGACGATAAAAAAGGGAAGGCCTTCAGGCCTTCCCTTTTTCGTTCGGTTAGCCTGACGGTATGGCAAAACAGTTTGCAGCCATTGACCCGGACCACCAGGCGTTTATAGAGAAGCAGCCAGTCTTTTTCGTCGGCACAGCGGCGGCGGAAGGGCGGGTGAACGTATCGCCCAAGGGGATGGACAGCCTGCGGGTGCTGGGGCCTAACCGGGTGATGTGGCTTAATGTGACGGGCAGCGGCAACGAGACCGCCGTGCATCTACTGCAGTTGCCACGCATGACCCTGATGTTCTGCGCTTTTGAGGGTGCGCCGCTGATCCTGCGGCTGTACGGCACAGCCCGCATGGTTCAGCCGGACCAGACCGAGTGGCCTGACCTCTACGCCCAGTTCCTCCCGCTGCCGGCCGCGCGTCAGATCTACCTGATGGACGTCGATCTGGTACAGACCTCCTGCGGGATGGCTGTGCCGCTGATGGGCTTTCAGGCCGGGCGAGAAACCCTGAATGACGTTCACCGCACACTGGGCGAAGAACAATTGAGCGATTATCAGCAGAGCAAGAATACCCGCAGCATCGACGGCTTTCCGACAGGGCTGCTCATCGGCAAAATGCCCATCGCCGAAACTCGGCCTTCCTGAAACCGGCGGTGGACACCTTGACCATGACGGTTTATACTCGTGGGTGTTGCCCGCCACCCCGGCGGGCTTTTACCAGCGAATCATCCCGCCACGAGCGGGCGCTGGGAGCAGCGTTTCCTCTGGATTAGAGGAGCTGCGAAAGGAGCAGATCACCATGGCGAAAGACGGACCCCGCATTATCGTGAAAATGGAAAGCACTGCTGGCACAGGCTTCTACTACACCACCACCAAGAACCGCCGCAACACGCAGGCCAAGCTGGAACTGCGCAAGTATGACCCCATGGCCAAAAAGCATGTGGTCTTCAAGGAGAAGAAGGTCTGATTTCGGTTCTCTCTGGGCCAGCGTCTGCAGCCCAGAGATGCCGTTTCAGTTCCTTCCTCTCCCGCAGGTGAATGCATGAACTTGACTCAGTACTTCCGTGATTCGCGCGCTGAACTGGCCCGCGTGTCGTGGCCGACGCGCCAGCAGGTGTTCGAAGGCACGCAGGCCGTGCTGATCTTCGTCGTGGCCCTGTCCTTCATCGTGTATGTGCTGGACCTGCTATTCAGCAACCTGATCCGACTGGTGTTGCCATGAGCATCGAATGGTACGCCGTCCACACTTACGTGGGTCAGGAAGACCGTGTCGAACAGCACCTGATGGACCGCGCAGGGAAGCTGGGCATGCGCGGCACCAAGATCTTTCAGGTGCTGCAGCCCAGCGAGAAGGCTGTGGAACTGCGCGAGGGTGGCAAAAAGGAAACGGTGGAGCGCAAGCTGTTCCCCGGCTACGTTTTCGTGCAGATGGACGTGGAAGACGACGATTCACCCGGCGAACTGGGCGAGTCGTGGGAAGTGGTGCGCGGCACCAGTGGCGTGACCGGCTTCGTGGGCACGGCCACCCGTCCCGTTCCGCTGTCGTACGAGGAGGTCCAGCGTCTGCTGTCCTCGGTGGGCGTGGGCGTGCAGCCCAAGGCCGCGGAAGCGCCGCGCGTCAAGGCCGACTTCAAGGCGGGCGATATGGTGCGCGTCACCGGTGGTCCTTTCGCGGACTTCAGCGGTGTGATCAGCGAGATCAACGTGCCGCAGGCCAAGGTCAAGGTGCTGGTCAGCATCTTCGGCCGCGAAACGCCCGTGGAACTGGATTTCAGCCAGGTCGCCAAGTAGGCCCGGTCCCCCAGCTGCCGCACTTGGCAGAGAGGGGGCTGAGCGAGTAAAATGGAAAAGTTGCTGTCGAACTGCCCGACATGGGCAGCACAGGCGGAACTTAGCGCCAGCACCCCGGACACCTCAGGGGGAGCTAAGGAGTCGAAATGAAGAAAGTGACCGGTATCGTCAAATTGCAATTGCCTGCAGGCAAGGCCACCCCGGCCCCGCCTGTCGGCCCCGCGCTGGGTCAGTACGGCGCGAACATCATGGAGTTCACCAAGGCGTTCAACGCCCTGACCGCCGATAAGGGCGACGCGATCATCCCCGTCGAGATCACCATCTTCGCGGATCGTAGCTTCACCTTCATCACAAAGACCCCTCCCATGAGCTACCTGATCCGCAAGGCCGCTAACCTCCAGAAGGGCAGCGCCACGCCCAATAAGGCCAAGGTCGGCAAGCTGAACTGGGATCAGGTTCTGGAAATCGCCAAGACCAAGATGCCCGACTTGAACGCAGGCAGCGTGGAAGCCGCCGCCAACACCGTCGCGGGCACCGCGCGCAGCATGGGCGTCACCATTGAGGGAGGCCCCAATGCCTAAGCACGGCAAGCGCTACCGCGCACTGGAAGGCAAGGTCGACCACGCCCGCCAGTACACCATCGACGAGGCAGCTGCCCTGGTCAAGGACATCGCCACGGCGAAATTCGACGAGACGGTCGAGATTCACTTCCGTCTCGGCATCGATCCCCGCAAGAGTGACCAGAACGTGCGTGGCACGGTTTCCCTGCCGCACGGCACGGGCCGTAGCGTGCGCGTGGCCGTGATCACCAAGGGCGACAACATTGCGGCGGCCGAAGCGGCTGGCGCAGACGTGGCAGGCGGCGACGAGCTGATCGAGCGCATCGCCGGCGGCTTCATGGAGTTCGATGCCGTGGTGGCGACACCCGACATGATGGCCTCTGTGGGTCAGAAACTGGCCCGCCTGCTGGGGCCGCGCGGTCTGCTGCCCAACCCCAAGAGCGGCACGGTGGGGCCCGACGTGACCGGCATGGTCTCCAGCCTCAAGGCCGGACGCATCGAATTCCGCAACGACAAGACCGGCGTGATCCACGCACCTATCGGTAAGGCCAGCTTCGATCCGGCCAACCTGAGTGCCAACTACGCCGCGCTGGTCTCCGCGCTGGAAGGGGCCAAGCCCAGCAGCGCCAAGGGCGTGTTCCTGCGGACCGCTTTCCTGACCACCACGATGGGGCCGAGCATTCCGTTGAGCCTCAGCGCCCAGTCCTGACCATCCTCCTGAGGGAGCGGTCAGTCCTCTCCCTCATTCCTAACTTCCGGCACCCCGGTGCAACTTCGCACCTCTTCCCAATTCGTTTCTAGTGCGGCACCCAAGACAGCGGGGACCCTTGCCCGGTTTAAACATCCCGCCGAGTTGCCAGGCTGCGAAGTGCCAGAAGGCGAACTTGCACCTGCAGACTTGTTCAACCACGAGGAGGTTCACTGCGTGGCAAATCCCAAGAACGTGCAGACCCTCAGCACCCTCAAGCAGAGCCTGAATGAGATCGAGACGTTTTACGTCGTCGACTACCAGGGCCTGAGTGCCGGACAGCTGAGCAAACTGCGCCAAGACATCCGCGAGAAGGGCGGGCAGCTGATCGTTGCCAAGAACACCCTGATCGACCGTGCCCTTCAGGAGGGCGGCCGTGACTTCGCCGACACCCTGAAAGGTCCCAGCGCCTTGGTGCTGGCCCAGTCCGACCCCGCCGGTGTGGCGAAGGCCCTGGCTGACGCGGCCAAGGGCAACGACAGGGGCATCCCATCCGTCAAGGGCGGCTTCCTGGAAGGCAACAAGGTTGACGTGAGCGTCGTCAACCGCTTGGCCAGCCTGGGCAGCAAGGAAACCCTGCAGGCCGAGCTGGTCGGCGTCCTCAGCGCGCATCTCAGCAACTTCGTGGGGATCCTCGAAGCCTACAGAACCAAACTCGAAGAAGACGGCGCGGGCGCTTAAGCGTCTCCACCATTTTCCACCGAAATCTCTACAGCTCCATTCCCAGCATTAAATCCACTTCTGGAGGAACACCAACATGGCATACGACAAACAGGCAATGATCGACCAACTCGGCACTCTGACCATCATGGAACTCGCGGACCTGATCGACGGCCTCAAAGAGCAGTGGGGCGTTACCGCTGCTGTCTCGATGGGCGGTGGCGGCGCTGCGGCGGCTCCTGTGGCCGAAGAGAAGACCGAATTTGACGTGGTTCTGGTGAGCGCCGGGGCCAGCAAGATCAACGTCATTAAGGAAATCCGCGCCATCACCGGCCTGGGTCTGAAGGAAGCTAAGGACATGAGCGAGAAGGGCGGCGCGCTGAAGGAAGGCGTGGCGAAGGACGAGGCCGAGAAGATGAAGGCCCAGCTGGAAGCCGCCGGCGCCACCGTCGAGCTGAAGTAAGGCGTTCTAGATCCAAACCCCGTAACCGGGAGTGCAGCCCTCTGGTCCTCTATGGCCAGAGGGTTTTTTGTGGTCGAGTGGCTGACCGCTCAGGTTGTTCGCTGCGCCACAGCCTGCCGCACCAGCAGCGAGGCGTCCCGCCGCAGCAGTTCCACAGCCTCCGGGGGGAGATCGGCGCGGGCGGCCAGCACGAGCCGCACACCGTAATCGCCGTCCTGAAGCAACGTGCCCAGCACTTCCGGCAAGAGCTCAGGCCGGGCGGCCACCCGCGCCCGCACTTTCCAGATCGGGTGCAGGACGAGTTGTTGGAGGGTGCGTGTGTCCAGCGCAGGATGCGCGGCCACAGCCACCTGAAAGCGGGCGTCGGCATGCGCCAGCGCGTAACGCCTCAACCAGTCGGGGGCTTGAGACTGAGCCACTAGCGTCAACACGGCGTCAGACGGCCAGCGCTCCAGCAGATCAGGCTGGGCCAGCCGCAGCAGCTGCAGGGCCGGGTTGCCCAGCACCTCGGCAGGGTGGTCGGCAGCCAGATGCCCCAGCACAGCGGCAGGCGTGTTGGGATGGCCCGCCACTGCCGCGCGGGTGTTGGACGAGGGGTGTGCGGCCAGGAGCGTCAACTGCGCCGCGGTCAGCCCTGGCGCTAGTAGCGCTGTGCTGGGAGAAGATTCAGTTTCTCCTGCCATAACGCCAGCAACTCCTTGAGATCGTCCACGGGTTCATCGCCAGGATTCTTCGGGGTAATCTCGTCCAGCACCTCGAAGGTAAATGCGTCGGCACCATCGGCCCGCCAGTCGGCCTGCATGCTTTTCTGCGGATGCAGACCGTTCTGAAGCTGAAAGCGGATGCGGTTCAGCATGCCCTCCAGATGCAGACTGTGGCCCAGCAGGGTGCATCCGCTGGGCGTATGGGTCACGCGGTAGACCCCCATGCGCGGCGTGAAATCCTTGTACTGGCGCGGCGCAGTCATGCCTGTCCCACGAAGGCGGGGGCGGCCAGGTACAGGGTGTGTGTGCGGATGTCTTCAGGCCAGTCTCGCACCTGAGCTTCAAAGGCCGGGCCGTCGCCTGCGTACAGGGCTCGGGTGACGTCCTCGTAACCGGGCAGGTCACCCGCCATCACGCCCAGAAAACGGTCAGTGGCCGTCTGCGCCTGACGGCGGCGCTCACCGTCCGGATCAGCCTTGCGGGCCTCGTCGATCAGCCGTCGCAGCGCCGCCGAGGCTCCCCCGCGCTGGGCCTCCAGCCAGTCCCAGTGCCTGGGCAGCAACGTGACCTCACGCGCCACCACGCCGAGCCGGGGGCGCCCCGGACCCGTTTTTGCGGGGGCGGGGGTGTGTCGTTCCAGCACCTCCTCCAGGGTGCCCCGCAGATCGAAATCGGTCTGCCGGCCGGTCTGATCGTCGAAGGTCAGCAGAGGCTGGGAAGCCGCCCTCTCGTGAGTCTTGAGAAGACTCAGCACTTCCTGAAGCGGGGCGGTGAGCAGACGTTCCTCTCCCTGAAAGACAGTCCATGTCGGCAAGTGATCCATAGGAAAATACTATCCGGGTAGAATGACCAGAGCAATACCACCCGGGTAATATAAATGGCTTATTTCAGCTCACGCCTCAACCCAGAGGCCAGATCGAACCACTCGCGCTCCTGGCGACGGTAGAGCCCGGTGGCGCGGCTCTCGGTCTTTGCAATGGCCTCCAGGACCGTCTGCGCTTCGGCCGTGCGGCCCTGCTTGATCAGATAGGCGGCGTAGCGGGCACGCGGCTCCTCGGTGGTGGCGGCGGTCATGGCGTCGCGGTAGGTGGCGTCGGCCTGCGGGCGACCCTGGGCTTCCTGGGCCTGGGCCAGCAGGGTCAGGGCACGGGTCCGCGTGGCGGCGCTGGTCTTGAGGTCCACAGCGTTCAATCGGATCTCGGCCTCAGCGGGGTTGCCACGCGCCAGATCCAGTTCGGCGCTGGTGAGCAGCACCACTGGGTCGTCGGCATAGATGCCGCTCAAGAGCGGATCGAGCGTGGCCTGCGCCTCGTCGCGGCGTCCGGCGCGGGCCAGCAGGGCGGCCAGACCCGCGCGGTTCTCCAGGGTGTCACTCTCCAGGAGGCGTTCCTGTGAATCACGGATGCGGGTATCGAGCGGCTTGAGGGCCTCCACGCCACGTGAGACTGCCTGTCCGGCCACCCGTCCGCTGCCGCGCAGCGAGGGAATCAGTACCAGAAAGGTGTAAGCCAGAGCCCCCAACATGCCAAAAATGCTGCCCAGCAGGGCCCCGAAACCCAGCAGGAACATCCAGAAGATCTGCTGACGGGTCACGATGGCGTGCACCAGGCCCACTACGGCCAGCCCGCGCAACACGTTAAAAATCAGCGGAAGGTAGGGTTGGATGGCGTCCATTCGGCCCATGATAGACGGCCAGCCGCCCGAAGACAGGGGCCAGGATTGCTCCAGCCAGCACACAACACTCCCGGAGGCCGTTCAATTGACCGGAAGTTCAAAAAGTGAATTCACTCTCATCGAGATGCCGCCACACAAGAAAGTGGTGACACGCCACGGCTTAGGATACGGGCCTATGTCCAGCCACCTTTGCCTGCGGGCGCGCCTTCCTGGATTGCCGGGTGGTGTCTGGACCAGCGCGCTGTGAGGCGGGAGGCGACATGACCATGGGACCAGCAGACCGGCAGCCACTGCGGGTGGCCCTGCTGACGACCGCCCTCCTCGGGCTGGCCCATCTGGTCTGGGTGGCCCTACAGCCGCGCGGCGTGGGCGCGCACTGGTTGCCGCAGACCTTTGCGCTGGGTGTTCTGTACGCGTCGGCCCTGACCTGCTGGTTTGCGGCGCGCGTTCCACCCGACACCGCCCGGACCTGGCGCTGGATGGCGTGGGCGCTCGGCCTCTATGCTGTGAGCGATACGCTCTACGTCCTTCTCAGGTGGCTGAACGGGGCCGCGCCCTTTCCCCCGGCGCTGGACACCTTCTACCTGGGCTTCTACGTGCTGTTCATCCTGGCCTGCCTGGCCCTACCGCGCCAGCCCCTGCGGCGGGCCCAGGCCTGGCGGCTGACCCTGGATGTCGGCATCGTGGCGGGCGCCCTGGGCGTATCGCTGTGGTACGGAGCACTGGCCTCGGTGCAGGGGACGACGCAGGCAAGCCCGTTCGGCACCCTGGTCAACCTCAGCTACCCGGTCCTCGGGCTGTACGCGCTGGGGCTGCTGCTGATGGTCATCCGACGCCGTGAGCGCCTGCGACTGGAAGAAAGCCTGATGGCTCTGGGCCTCATGGCCTTCGTCATAGCGAACACGCTGCATCTGTTCGTTGATGACTACGGCGGCTTCGTGTCCGGTCTGCCGGTAGACCTTCTGTGGACCGCCGGAGCAACGCTGTTCGCAGTGGCGGCCTGGCATTCCCGGCGTGTTGTGCCGCCGGGCCATCCGGAGGTAGTGGTGGCCCGCGCCGCACCCCAATTCACTCACATCGTGTACACCCTGGCCCCCTATCTGGGCCTGACTGTCTGTTTTGCCCTGAGCCTGCTGACCCAGGGCGAGGATTCGCTGGCCGCACGCGGCGTCCTGTGGGGTACGGCGGGCGTAACGCTGCTGGTGGCTGCCCGCCAGATTGCGGCCCTGACCGACAATGCCGCCCTGACCGCACAGCTGGCCGCACTGAACGCCACCCTGGAAAGCCGCGTGGCCACCCGTACCGCTGAGGTCGAGCGGGGCCGCGCCCAGCTGGAAGTACACGCCCGCGAGCTGGCGTGGCAAGCCCATCACGATTCGTTGACGGGCCTGCCCAACCGCGCCGGTTTTCTGACCGCGCTGGGCGAAGCAGTGGAGCGCCAGCAACAGCCACCTGCAGGGGAACAGCAGGCCCCACCGCTGGCCGTCCTGTTCCTTGACCTGGACGGCTTCAAGGGGGTCAACGACACGCTGGGGCATACCGTGGGGGATCAATTGCTGATCAAGGTGGCCGCCCGCCTGCGCGGCGCACAGCTGCCCGGCGAGTTCACGGCCCGGCTGGGCGGCGACGAGTTTATGGTGCTGACCTCGCAACCGCCGCAGGCGCGCGCCCAGCAGGTGCTGGAGTTGTTCACCTCACCCTTCGATCTGGGAGGCCATCCGGTCAGGATCAGTGCTTCGGTGGGGGTTAGCGTGTATCCGGACAGCGGCGCTGACGCCGAGAGCCTGTATATGCACGCCGACGTCGCCATGTATGAGGCCAAACGCTCCGGTAAAGGTGCCGCTCGCCTCTTCCTGTCGCAGGTGACCCAGCAGCAGTCCCAGGCCGAGGTCAGTGAGCGGCTGCGCGGCGCGCTGGCACGTGGCGAGTTCAGCCTGTCCTACCAGCCCATCTGCAACGCGGCGCAGCAGACCGTGGCCCTAGAGGCTCTGCTGCGCTGGAACAGTCCGGAATTGGGCTTGCTGGTCCCCGGCCAGTTCCTCCCCACGGTCCAGCATCTCGGGCTGGATGATGCGCTGGGCAACTGGGTGCTGAACGAGGCCTGCGCCCAGCTTGCGCTCTGGCACGCAGCCGGTCGCGGTGGACTTCGGGTGGCCGTGAACATCTCACGCAGCCAGCTGGGGCGTCAGGACCTGCCGGGCCAGGTCAGCGCAGCGCTCGCCCGGTATGGCCTGAGCGGCCCCGATCTGGAACTTGAGGTCACCGAGCCGCCCACCGATGTCGAGGTTCAGGCCGCAGCCGTCATGCGCGCCGTGCAGGAACAGGGGGTGCACTGGTCCCTGGGCGGCTTCGGCGTGCAGCGTTCGGCCTTCGCGCCCCTGCTGCAACTGCCGGTGCAATTCATCAAGCTTGACCGCGGCCTGATCGGCGCCTTGGATGGTCCCCCGAGCGGGCAGGAACAGGCCCGACGCGCCGTGCAGGCCAGCGTCGCCCTGGCCAGAGCGCTCGGCCTGAGCGTGGTGGCCGAGGGCGTTGAAACCCGCGCGCAGTGGGCAGCGGCGACGGAGCTGGGCTGTGCCCTCACCCAGGGCTTCTGGCTGGGTCAGCCACAAAACGCTCTGAAAACCACCAGCAGGCTCGGGGCCGCACTGAAACAGCCGTTCCCTCCCCTGTGACCCCCGGCAGGGCAGGATCACCTCCCCTTGACCGAATCCTGTTCACCATCTATAGTCTTGAGGCTGGGAATCGAGGCGTAGCGCAGCCTGGTAGCGCACTACCTTGGGGTGGTAGGGGTCGTGAGTTCAAATCTCGCCGCCTCGACCAGCAAGGGCCTGCTCAATGAGCAGGTCTTTTTCGTTTTGATGAGCAGGCCAGATCACCAGAAGAAGCCCTCAACAACGCTGACGGCAACTGGCTTTGGGAGACCATTTCTAGGGTTGCATCTCGTGCCCAGGAGTCCGCTCACGCAGTAGGTTCCTGACCCTCTGGAGGGCACATTCGCGAAGTTCTTCAAAGACATGGCCGCCTACGTCAATAGAGTGCTGGCGTCGGGATGGACCAGGCAATCCGCCAATGCTTTGGAGCTCAAATCCTGATAGATCGCTAGCCGGCGGATGGCAGCTTTACCCTTTAAAACAGCCCTCGCCTTGAAAGCGGGGGCTGTTTCCTGTCCTATAGAGAACCCCATGACCCAGACCTCTCTCCAGCACGCCTGCCTGCTGCCATTGCTGCTCATGGCGTGCCAGAGCCCACAGCATCAGCCCAGCGCACCGCGCACCCTGCACGCGCAGAACGTGACCCCCAGTTCGCCCACCAGACACGTCAACGGCCAATCCCTGACCGCTGGTGGAGCCCTGAATCCAGGCGACACCATGACGGCCAAGCTGCCGCCCGCCCCACCCGTGGCAGTTGCGCCGGCGCCAGCCCTTGCATCTAATCCTTCCACGGCCGACACGGCAGGCTCCTGGGTTCCGTTCACCACGGAAGGGAAGCGATTCTTCCTGAGCCACCCCAGACGCGTGCGTTACGGCCTGGGCGACGTGTGGACTGTCAAAGACGGCCTGAGCGGCACCCTCACCTGTGGCAACGGCACCTTCGGCGATCCAGTCGTTGGGAAGACGAAAGTCTGCCAGGTATTTGTGCCTAGCGGGGCACAACCCACGCCTGCATCCCCACTGGTCTATGCCTCGCCCCTGACGATCACCCGAGGCGGCACGTACAGCGGCGCGTGGGAATCGCTGGACGCAAAGACGCCCGCCGTGCTTGTCATGACCGGCGAGCCGGTGGTCATCGAGAACTGTGCCCTGCGCGGGAAGGGCATCCTAATCAAGGCCCCGTGGGTGGCTGCCCAGCTCACCGTGCGCGGTTGCACGGGTCAGGGGCTGAACCCGGATGACGTGACCCGGACACCGGGCCGTTTCGTCCATGCCGAGGGGTTCAAGTCCGTCACCATCGAGCGCAACGCCCTGTCCGACACCAGCGGCATCTACCTGAACGGCTGGACGGGCGGCAACGTGGCCCCAGTGACCGTGCGCTACAACCGGGCACGAGACATCGAGGGCCGCTACAGCAACGGCAAGGGCGGCTTTCAGGACAAGTTCTACCGGGTCCAGTTCCTGCAATTGAACGACGTGAAGAACGCGCCCGGTGTGGACATCGGGTGGAACCGCATCGACAACACGGCGCGGAAGTCACACGTCGAGGACACCATCAGTCTTTTTGCGTCCAGCGGCGCGGCGGCCTCGCCGATCCGGGTGCACGACAATCTGATCAACGGGGCCTACGGCACGCCGCCATCGGGTCGGTACAGCGGCGGCGGCATCCTTTTGGGAGACGCTAGCGGAGAGCATCAGGAGGCTGTGGGAAACACGGTCCTGGAGACCAGCAATTACGGCATTGCCGTGGCGGGCGGCCATCACATGCGCGTCTTGGACAACGTGGTCCTGGGGACCGGCCAGTTGCCCGACGGCACCCTGCTGGACGCCGATCCCGACGCGGGCTTCTACGCCCGCAACTACAGCAAGAAGGCGAGTGACCCAGCCACTGTCGTCTTTCAGGACAACCTCTCCGGGTGGGGCCGTCCCACGAAGGACAACCCGAACGCCCGCTGGGATTACAACCTGGACCCTAAACAGGTCACCAGCATCAAGAACCGCAGCGCCCCCAAAGGCCCTGTTACACCGGCCATGCTGGCGCGGGCGGTGGCCGACTGGGAGGCACGGGCCAGGGCGGCAGGGCTGAGCGACGTGGATGAACTGTAGGAGGAGCTGACTTGGGCGACCTTGGGCCCGGCGACAGGTGCCGCTACCGGGGAAGCAACTTCCTCCAGCTCAACGGGGACAAAAGCCAGCGGACCTGTAGCCACCCACTGGACCCGGAAGGGCGACTCAAACTGGCCTTAGAGTCAGAAGTGACTGCCAGCCTAGGAGTTAGCGCGCGGTGGCCGGTAGACAACACCAAGATAGGCCGTCGGCAGTCAACACTGGAGGCGCAGGATTGAACCGGGTCCAGTTCCTGCCTGGTGACAGTCGCCTTGTCCGGCTCAGGGACAGCGCTACAGTGGACAGCAAGCCCCATACCCTGTGACGCCCCGCGCTGCCGGGCCACGCTCACGCCGACTCTTCTGTCCCGGAGGTTCTTCCCGATGCCGCACCCTACATCCAGCGACCACATCGACAACATGCTGCACGAGACCCGCGTCATTCAACCGCCTGCCGATTTCGTGGCGGGGGCGCACGTCACCCGTGAAGAGTACGAGCGCCGCTACCGCCAGAGCCTGGATGACCCGGACACCTTCTGGTCCGGGGTGGCCGGAGAACTGAGCTGGATGACCCCCTGGGAAACCGTGCTGGACTGGCAGGAGCCCCATGCCCGCTGGTTCGTGGGCGGTCAGACCAACATCGCGTATAACGCCCTGGATCGGCAGGTGGAGCGCGGCCTGGGTAGCAAGCGGGCCTTTATCTGGGAGGGCGAGGACGGCGAGGTCCGCACTTTCACCTACGCGGAATTGCTGGGGCAGGTCAAGCGGGCCGCCAACACCCTGCTTGATCTGGGGGTACAGACGGGGGACCGCGTGACGCTGTACCTGCCACTGATTCCCGAAGCCGCGATCGCCATGCTGGCCTGCGCCCGCATTGGCGCGGTGCACAGCGTGGTGTTCGGGGGTTTTTCCGTCTCGGCGCTGAGTGACCGCATCAACGACGCCGACAGCAAGGTGCTGGTCACTGCCGACGCGGGGCTGCGGCGCGGCGGGCTGGTGAACCTCAAGGGCAACGCCGACGAGGCCGCCGACCGGACGCCGGGCCTGAAACACATGCTGGTGGTGAACCGCGCGGGCAGCAACCCCCCCATGCAGGAGGGGCGCGACGTGTGGTGGCACGAAGCGCTGGCGGCCGCCTCCGACGAGCACGAGGCCACGCCACTGGACAGCGAGCATCCCCTGTTCGTGCTGTACACCTCCGGCAGCACGGGCAAGCCCAAGGGTGTGCTGCACACCACCGGCGGCTACATGGTGGGGACCTACCTGACCACCGGGACGGTCTTTGATCTGAAAGACGACGACGTGTTCTGGTGCACCGCCGACGTGGGCTGGGTGACCGGCCACAGCTACAGCGTGTACGGCCCGCTGCTGAACGGCGCGACGGTGGTGCTGTACGAGGGTGCGCCCAACCACCCGGACTGGGGGCGCTTTTGGGACATCGTGCAGAAGCACCGGGTGACCATCCTGTACACCGCGCCCACTGCGATTCGCGCGCTGATGCGCCAGGGCGACGCCATTCCAGCAAAATATGACCTGAGCAGCCTGCGCCTGCTGGGTTCGGTGGGCGAGCCGATCAACCCCGAGGCGTGGATGTGGTACGCCCGCGTGATCGGTGGGAACCGCTGCCCGGTAATCGACACGTGGTGGCAGACCGAGACCGGGAGCATCATGCTGACCACCTTGCCCGGCGCACACCCCGCCAAACCCGGCAGCGCGGGCCTGCCGATGTACGGCATCGAACCCGCCATCATGACCCGCTCGGGGGAGGAACTGGGACCGGACGACGGTGGCCTGCTGGTCATCAAGCGCCCCTGGCCCAGCATGTTGCGGACCGTGTACGGCGACGACGAGCGCTACCGCAAGTCGTACTGGGGCGAGATCGAGGGTGTGTACTTCGCGGGGGACGGGGCGCGCCGTGATGCCGACGGGTACATCACGGTCATGGGCCGGGTGGACGACGTGTTGAACGTCTCGGGGCACCGGCTGGGCACCATGGAGATCGAGTCGGCCCTGGTGGCCCATCCCAGCGTGGCCGAGGCCGCCGTGGTCGGCCGCCCCGACGACATCAAGGGGGAGTGCGTGGTGGCCTTCGTGCTGCCGCAGGGCGAGCAGACGGTGGACCCGGCAGAGTTGCGTGCCTACGTGGCCCGCGAGATCGGCGCCCTGGCCCGCCCGGACGCGATCTACATCGCCGACGCGCTGCCCAAGACCCGCAGCGGCAAGATCATGCGCCGTTTCCTGCGCCAGATCGCGGCGGGCAAGGCCATCGAGGGTGACACCAGCACACTGGAAGACCCCGGCGTGCTGGAGCGACTGGCCGAGACGGCGGCGGTCTAAGCCACCAGAAGGTGACCTCCTCCTTTCTGCTGGCCGTGCTGCCGCCACCCCAATTGGCCGCGCGCATCGGGCGCTTCCGGGTAGCCCACCACCTCAAGGATGCCGCTGCCGTGCCGCATATCACCGTCAAGGCCCGTAGCGGCCTGTCGCCGGACCTGGAGTGGCAGGCGCGTCTGCAGGAGGTGGTGGCCCGGCACGCTCCTGTACCCATGTCCATCGGCGGTCCCCGGCTGTTCAGCAACGGCACGGCACTGTATCTGGAGGCCAGCAGCCCGGCGGCGGTGCGGCTTCACCTGGCCCTGCTGGAGGCGCTGCAAGTGCGCGAGTCTGGGACCCGCTTCTTTGGCTACGAAGGGCCAGGGCTGAACTTGCACCTCTCGCTGGCCCTGAAACGGCGCGGCGTGGACCTGCCCGAAGTGCTGACGGCCGCGCAGACTGAATTTGCCGATCTGGAACGGGAACCGCTGAGATTTACTGGTCAGACCATCACCCTGATGCGCAAGCCGGGGCCGGGCGGCTTCTACGCGCCGTTGCAGGAGTGGCCGCTGCTCGCATGAACGCGTGGGGACTTCCGGCAGCACCCGCTAGGCCAGAATAGTCAGCATGTACGAGACGGAAGTGGTGGGCCTGAGCGTCCGGCCCCGGCGAAAAGGGTGGCCGACGCTGGATCTGGGGCCGTTCTTCATGTTCTTTGGCGTCTCTGGCACGGACCACGGGCGCGAGGCGCGCATGGAAAAACGGTTCGAGCAGGAGTACTTCTCCAACGCGGTAACGCTGCATCTGGCCTCTGCGCTGGAGCCAGGGATCTATACCCTGCATGGTCTGCCCGACGAGGCCAACAGACGCGGCTGGACGGTGGGACCGGGGGGCGGCAACCCCACTGGTCACCTGAGCGCCGACGGCCTGGAGGTCTTGCGGGAGTGGATGCGCCGCAAGCCCGCACAGAGAGACCGCCGCGTGCGGCCCGAGGCCCCCTCCCACTCCACCTGAAGCGCAGTCCGTACGGCCCCGTACCGACAGCCCGCGCAGGGTGACGTCTACTGCGACCATGAACACCCTGATTCTGGGAGCCACAGGCGGAATCGGCGCGGCAACGGCCCGCGCACTGGCCGGTGGGGGCGCCAAGCTCACCCTCAGCGGGCGCGACGAGGCCAGGCTGTTGGCCCTGGCCAGCGAACTGGGCGCCGCCTCGCGGGTGGCCGACGTGGGCTACGAGAGCCATATCAAGGCGCTGTTTGACGGCCTGGATGGGCTGGACACGCTGATCTACGCGGCGGGGGCGGCCATGCCCGAACCGCTCAAGGCTGCGGACCCCGCTAAGGTCCGTGCGGTGTGGAACGCCAACTATTTCGGGGCGCTGTGGGTTTTGAAACACGGGCTGGAACGCCTGAACACGGGCGGACGGGTGTACCTGCTGGGTGCCCGTCCGGAACTGGTTACCGCTCGCGGCTTCTCACAGTACGCTGCGAGCAAGGCCGCCCTAGCCCGCGCCGCCGAGATTGCCCGGCTGGAAGCGCGCGGCGTCACGGTAACACTGGTGCTCCCGCCCGCTGTGGATACAGCCCTGTGGGCGCAGGTGGGCAAGGCCCCCAGAGGGGCGATCACGCCGGAAGAAGTGGCGCGGGCCATTGCCGCAGACCGGGCGGGGCCAGGCGGGACAGAACTCCGCGTCTCTGCCTGATTCCCGCTTGCAATCTGGCGGAAAGCAATCTCCGGCAGCCTCTGGGAGGCCGGCTGTCCTAGACTCGGCGCATGGGCATCACACAGAACAGTGAACGGATTCGCGTAGGCTTGGAGGGCGAGATGCCCGACGGCTTCCAGACCGCCGTGGAGATGGACGGGGTCGGCGTGCTGGTGGTGAGGTACGAGGGGCAGTTCTACGCCCTGCGCAACAACTGCACCCACCAGGATTACCCGCTGCTGGGCGGCGAGGTGAGCATGGGCCGGATCACCTGCCAGAAGCACGGCGCAAAATTTGAACTGACGACCGGCAAGCCCAAATCCCTGCCCGCCGTGAAACCGGTCCGGCTGTTTAGGACCGAGATCGAGGACGGCGTGGTGTACGTCTCAGCGCTGTAGGAGACAACAAGGTAGGAGGCCGCGCCGAACTAATCCCCGGTGCGGCCTCCACCCTTATTGCAGCCTAGCGGCGGTTGCGGTCCCTGTCGCCCAGGTTCGTGCCGCCGATCTCGCTCTGGAGTTCAGTGGGCTCACCGGGGGGCAGATCGCCGGGCTGCTCGCGCACATGCGGCACCACCTCCTCGCTGGGAGGAGTGTACCTGGGGTTCTGATCGGGATCGACCAGAGGATAGGGATCCAGGGCCGCCGCCGGGTTGACGCCTAAACCTGCCGTGGGCACCACCTCGTCCAGCGCCTCACCGCCCAAGCCTGCGACAGTCTCCGCCCCGGCAAATTCGGGAGATTCGGGGGTATGTTCCATCGCCTTCACGTCGCGCGTCGCCAGATGATCGTACTTGCCGGTGATGTCATGGCCACTCTCCGAAGCCTGCGGAGGGGCGCCCTGCAAATGGTCACTGCTCCCCACGCGGTCATCGCCCGGCGTGGTGGTGTAGACCACCGCGTGGTTGTCCTTGGGATCAGGGGTGTCGAAGCCCGTGACCGCGCCGCTGCGCCCGTCGGTTTCCGGGCCGATCACATTGGGGTTGGGAACGTCGGTCTTGCGCTCATCACTCATGCCCCAGTCTGTCCCAGGACCCCCTAAGGCGGATACGCGCCGCCTTCCCGGTTTCTTGAGGCTCCATGAACATTCGCCCAACCCAGTCAGCCCGGTCAGATTCGGCAGCCTCAGCTCAGCAGCAGCAACACTTCCCCGTGGCCCTCTTCCTGCGCCAGATCGGCGGCGCTGCGTCCATCCCCGGTGAGGCTCTCAGGGCGCGCCCCGTGCCCGAGCAGCAGCGCAACGAGTTGCGCGTTGCCGTTCTGCGCCGCGCCCATCAGCGGCGTGAAGCCGTCCTGCTGTGCCGCGTTCACGTCGGCCCCCGCCTCCACCAGCGTCCGGGCCAGCTCGGTGTGGTTGCCGGCCACCGCCGAATGCAGCGGTCCCACCCGCATGGCGTTCTGGCTGACCGCGTTCACGTCCGACCCGCGCGCAAGGAGCAACGCCGCCACCTCCGCCTGCCCGAAAAAGGCCGCGAGGCCCAGCGGCGAGAAGCCGTCGGGACTGACCGCGTTCAGCAGCGCGGCGTCCGCGTCAAGCAGCGCCCCCACGCGTCCCGCCTCGCCGACAGCTGCCGCCTCGAAGACGTTCAGCGACGCACCCTCCTCCACCAGCACGCGAGCCATCTGAGGGTGATGGTAATAGGCGGCGAACAGGACCGGAGACACGCCCATGGGGCTGACGGCCTCCAGCAGGGCGCGGTCCTGCTGAATCAGTTCACGCACCGCCTGCCCATCGTTGGCGCGGATGGCCAGGAACAGTTCCTTTTCGGAGGCGGTGGTCATGTTAATTCCTGGCCCGGACCACCACGGCGATGCCCATGCCGCCGCCGATGCACAGGCTGGCGACGCCGGTTTCCTTGCCGGTGCGCCGCAACGCGTGGACCAGCGTGACCAGCACCCGCGCCCCACTCGCGCCGATGGGGTGGCCCAGCGCGATGGCACCGCCCGTGATGTTCACCTTCTCCGGATCCGCGCCCAGATCGCGCACCACAGCCAGCGACTGCGCGGCGAAGGCCTCGTTCAGCTCCAGCAGGTCCACGTCGTCCAGCCCCAGCCCGGCCCGCTCCAGTGCGATAGGAACGGCCTTCGCCGGGCCAATGCCCATCACTTTCGGATCGACGCCGATGGCCGCGTAGCTGCTGATCTCGGCCAGCACACTCAGGCCGTTGGCCTGCGCGTAGTCCTCGGTGGTCACGGCCAGCATCGCCGCGCCGTCGTTCAGGCCGCTGGCATTGCCCGCCGTCACGCTGCCGTCCTTCTTGAAGGCGGGGCGCAACTTCGCCAGCGCCTCCGCGGAGGTGGCCCGCGGGTACTCGTCCGTATCGAAAGTGGTGGGGCCTTTCTTGCCAGGCACTTCCACCGCCACCAGCTCGTCGGCAAAATGCCCGCCCGCCAGCGCGGTGGCCGCCCGGTTCTGGCTTTCCAGCGCGAAGGCGTCCTGCTCCTCACGGGTAAGGCCCCACTGCGCGGCGATGTTTTCCGCCGTGATGCCCATGTGATAGTCGTTGAACACGTCGGTCAGGCCTTCACTCAGGATGCTGTCCAGCGCCTGCGCGTGGCCCAGCCGGTAACCCTCGCGGGCGCGGGGCAGCAGGTACGGGGCGCGGCTCATGGACTCGGTGCCGCCCGCCAGATACAGTTTGCCGTCGCCGGACTTGAGGCCCTGTGCGGCGCTGATGACGGCCTGCAGGCCGCTGCCGCACACGCGGTTGACCGTCAATCCCGGTACATGGTCCGCCAGCCCAGCGCCCAGGGCCACCTGCCGCGCCACGTTCATGCCCACACCCGCCTGCAACACGTTGCCCACGATCACGTCGGCGATGTCGTCGCCGGGCAATCCAGCGGCGGCCGCCCGCGCCGCCGCCACGCCCAGCTCGGCGGCGGACACGTCCTTCAGCCCGCCCAGAAAGCTGCCAATCGGCGTGCGCCGGGCCGCCACGATCACGATCTTCGTTCCGTTGTGAGTCATGGCCTGAGTCTAGCGGGACAGGCCACAGAAGGGGTTGGACCGCCCTTGAGGCTCCGGTCCAGTTGCCCCCAGCATCCGCGCCTACATTACGCTCGCGCCCTCGCGCAACAGAATCGGCCCGTCAAAGGCGGCGGGCAGCCATTCGGTCTGTTCGTGAATGGCCTGGGGCGGGCAGGACCGCAGACAGGCCATACAACCGGTGCAGGCGCTGAGATTCAGCAGCAGGCTGACGCTGCCGTCATCCCCTATCTCGCGGTCTATGGCGTCGGTGGGGCAGACGTTGTGGCAGACCGGACAATCGATGCAGGTATCGTCCACCACGGGT
This sequence comes from Deinococcus humi, assembly GCF_014201875.1. Classification (NCBI taxonomy): domain Bacteria; kingdom Thermotogati; phylum Deinococcota; class Deinococci; order Deinococcales; family Deinococcaceae; genus Deinococcus; species Deinococcus humi. Next base: position 18,762 of record NZ_JACHFL010000015.1, read on the forward strand.
GCGGGCCAGTGAACCGGGGCCTGAGGGGCGGGGGCGGGCTTGAGGCTCAGCCTGCGCCACTTCCACTCCTCGGGCGTGCGCTCCTCCGGTTCGCTCCAGTCCACGAAGGGCAGGGGCGACTCGGGGATGCTCTGGGCCAGTTGCGCCTTGCCCGCCCGGAACAACGCCCCAAAGGCCCCCCGGCGGGAGACCCGCACGGCCCGCTCGGCGTCCTCGGGGGTGGCGGCGCGCACGGTCACGCGGGCCGGACGGCCGGTGGCCGCGCGGAGCAACCCGGTCTCGGCCACCACCGCTTCCAGGCGTTGCGGCACATTCGGCGCTCCCACCGGACACGTTTCACACTCGCCGTGGATCAGGGTCAGCGGCGTGCCCCACGCGCCCGCTGCCGACAGCACCGCCGGGGTCACGCGGCCCAGACAGGGCAGTTGCGGGCCGCCCGCGCCGCTCTGCGGACAGGTCAGGCTGGCCTCGCCCTCTCCCGCCGCGGCGCCGTCCTCGGCCTTCTGATCGCGCACGTTCTGCAGTGTAGGCTGAAGGCCGTACTCCAGCGCCCCCGTGGGGCACGCCTGCACGCAGATGCCGCAGCCGGTGCAGGCGTCGGCGTCAATCTGGATGGCCGACCCCACCAGGCCGGTCAGGACGGCGTTGTGCGGGCAGACGTCGCGGCAGATATCGCAGCCGCCCACCGCCTGACGTTCCAACAGGCAACGCGGCGGCGTGTAGCGCGGGACGAGGTTGCCCGAGTCGTCGAGGCGGGAAAGGAGGCCCTGAAGCATGGGTGGAGTCTACGCGGGGAGCGGCAGAGACAAGAGGAGCCAACTCCCGATGAGACGGCTTCCCTGAAAGAGCAGGCCCAGCGCGGTCACCATGCAGGGAACACGCAGGGCCACGAGGCTCCCGGGGACGTGGAATGCCATCCCGCGCCCATTAGACTCCTGCCCATGACCCCTTCCCGCCTGTCCGGCTGGCTGCTGGCCCTGCCCGCGCTGGTCTTCACGGCGCTGCTGCTGGCGGTGCCCCTGGGGCGCACGCTGGCCGAGGGCGGCGTGCAGGCCGGCGTGTGGCGCGATCCGTACTTCCTGGGCCGTCTGGGCTGGACACTGGCGCAGGCGGGCGGCACGGCGCTGCTGGCGCTGCTGATCGGTGCGCCGCTGGCCTATCTGCTCTCCAGGGCGGACCTTCCGGGCAAGGGGCTGTTCATGCGGTTGCTGCTGCTGCCCTTCGTGACGCCCACCCTCGTGGCGGTGCTGGGCCTCTCGGCGCTGCTGGGGCCGCGCGGCTGGCTGACAACGCTCACCGGGGTGGACCTCAGCGACACGCCCGCACTGATCATTCTGGGCAACCTGTTTTTCAATCTGCCGGTGATGATTCGCCTGGCCCACGGCGGTTTCTCGCGCGTGCCCCCTCACCTGATCGGCGCGGCGCGGACGCTGGGCGCGAACAGCTGGCGGGCGGCGCTGGGCGTGGCGCTGCCGCTGGCCCTGCCCGGTCTGGCGGCGGGACTGGTGCTGGTGTTCCTGTACTCGGCCCTGAGCTTCGGGCTGCCACTGGCGCTGGGCGGCGAGCAGTACGCGACCCTGGAGGTAGAGATCTACACCCTGACCGCCCTGCAACTGCGGCTGTCGGAGGCCAGCGCCCTGATCGCGGGCCAGTTGCTCCTGACGCTGATCGCCACCTGGGCCTATACCGGCCTGACGCGCGGCGGTACGGGCGTACCGGTCTCCGGCCTGCCGCCCGCGCGGGGGGGCGTCCTGGCAGGCATCCTGGGGCTGGGGGCGGTCACGCTGCTCATTTGCTTCGCGCCGCTGCTGGCCGTGGTGGCACGCGGGCTGCTGGGTTCGGGGGGGCCGACGCTGCTGTACTGGCAGGGCATCCTGACAGACCCGGACACGCCGCTGCTGCTGGGCAACACCCTGCGTTTCGGCGCGCTGGCGCTCGTGGGCGCCACCGTACTGGGCGGGCTATACGCGCTGGGGGCGTGGCTGGCGCGTTCGCGCCTTCTCGATCTGGTCTCGCTGCTGCCCCTGATGGTCTCGCCCGTCTCGCTGGCGGTGGGCTACCTGCTGGCCTATCCGGCGCTGGCGGCCACCTTGCCCATGCTAATCGCGGCCTACACGCTGCTGGCGCTGCCCCTCGTGGTGCGCTCGGTGCTGCCAGCGCTGCGTGCACTGCCCCCCCGGCTGTTCGAGGCCGCCCGCACCCTGGGCGCTGGCCCGCTGGCTGCCCAGCGCACGGTCACGCTGCCCCTGACGCTGCCCGCCCTGCGCGGCGGCGTGGCGCTGGCCCTCGCCACCGTGCTGGGCGAGTTCGGCGCCACCCTGGTGCTGACCCGCCCGGAGTGGGCCACCCTGAGCGTGGGCCTGTATGACCGTCTGGGCCGCCCCGGCGAGCGCAATCTGGGTGAGGCGTGCGCGCTGGCCACCGTGCTGCTGCTACTGTCCGCGACGGCCTTCACGGTGCTGGACGGTGGCGAAGGAGAGGTCACGTGATGCTGCCGCTTTGCACCGTGCGGGCAGGTCAGCGCGTAGTTTGGGCGCTAGCTTGAGGAACGTGCTGCCCCCCGCCCTCACCACCCACCACCTGTCCAAGGCCTTCGGCTCCGTGCAGGCAGCCCACGCTGTCTCCCTGACCGTGGCGGCGGGCGAGACCCTGGCCCTGCTCGGCCCCAGCGGCTGCGGCAAGAGCACGGTGCTGCGGATGGTGGCGGGACTGGAACGCCCGGACGCGGGGCGGGTGGAAATTGGCGGGCGCGACGTGACCGCCCTGCCCCCGGAGGCGCGGCACACGGGGCTGGTGTTTCAGGATTACGCGCTGTTTCCGCACCTGAGCGTGCTGGACAACGTGGCCTACGGTCCCCGCATGCGCGGCGCAGCGCGGGCGGAGGCGCACGGGCGGGCACAGGAGGCGCTGACCCTGGTCAACCTGCCGGAGCTGGCAACCCGCAAACCGGGGCAACTGTCCGGCGGCCAGGCACAGCGGGTGGCACTGGCCCGCGCGCTGGCGACCAATTCGCCGCTGCTGCTGCTCGACGAGCCGCTGAGCAACCTGGACGAACGCCTGCGGGCCGAACTGCGAAGCGACTTGCGCGACCTGTTCAGGCGCGTCGGCGCGGGCGTGCTGCTGGTCACGCATGATCAGCGCGAGGCCCTGGCGCTGGCCGGACAGGCGGCGGTGATGCGGGCCGGGCAGATCGTGCAAACGGGCGCGGCCCGCGAGGTCTTCGATCGGCCTGCCACAGCCTGGGTGGCCGCGTTCCTGGGCTGGGCGAATGTGCTGGAGCGGGACGGCGGGCAGGCGCTGCTGGTTCCCGAAAAGGCTGTCCTGCTGGGCAAGGGCGACATGTTCACACTGACTTCCCGCCACGCCACAGAAGCGGGCGAGACGGTCACGGTGGCGCATCCGCTGGGACAGCTGACCCTGAACCTGAGCGCGCGCGAAGTGGGACTGATCGACGGGCAGGGTCTGCGGCTGGAGGTGGCCATGACGCAGGTCCAGGAAGTGATAGATGACCGCGCCTGACGTGGGTAACATACTGTAGTGGTAACGACAAACCCGGCATCAATCCCCTGGAGGAAACCGATGAACAGAACGCGGTGGAAACGGAACCTGGGCCTCACGGCAGCCCTGCTGGGCACCCTGGCGGGCGCACAGACCTACAGCGGCCCGAAAGCTGTGGTGTACATCGGCGACAGGTGGTGCCGGGGCGGTTACTGCTCGGGCAGCGTCTACAACGCCTTCGACGAGGCCATGAACAAGGCGCTGACTGCCAGTGGATACGTGGAGGCTGTTCGCAAGGAGGGCGCGCCGCTTGAGCTGGCCGGCGGCGTCACCAGCGTCAGCGGCACCGGGAGCGTTTGCCTGCCCATCGTGGGGTGCCTGAGTGGCAAGACGGTGCGCGCCAGCATGGAACTGACCGACACAGCCAGCGGCACGGTCAAATGGAATGAGAGCTGCGAGGGCACCAGCGGCGGCGTCAGCACTTGGGGCTGGTGGGGCGGCAGCGTGTACCTCGACAGCGATGAAGGCAAGGCAGTGGCCGACTGCGCCGGGAAACTGGTGCAGAAGCTGACGGCCAGCGGCGTGCTGACTCCGTATCTGGGCCAGACGGGAGCGGTCAAGACGGTGGCTGCGCCTGCGACGGCTCCGGCGCCCGCCGCACCCCCTGCCGCACAGGCCAGTCAGCCCGTCGAGCAACTGGCCGGCATGCTCAAGACGCTGGCCTTCGCGGATATGAACGCGCTGTTCACCAGCGATCCCTACAACCCGGTCAAGGTCAAGGAACTGAACGCGGCGGCCACCAGTGCCACACTGGCCAGCGCCTCACGCGTGCAGCTCAAGGTCACGTCCACCGAGAACGCTGGGGCGTACCAGTTGATCGGCGTGACCTACACGCTGCCTGGCGGCCAGGAAAAGTTCGTGCAACTGGCCGTCACGGCTGACCCGGGGCTCAATCCACGCGGCGGGACCCGGTTGCTGTACCTGTCGGCGTTTAACCCGCTGCGGACCTCCACCCCCGCACTGGATGGCCTGAGCCGGAATGTCGAGACCCTGCTGGGCGACCTGCACACCGCACTGGGTCTGCCCGGTCTATAGACGCGGAACCCCTACACTGCTCGGGTGATCGCCTGGATTCTCGTTGGCGGGCGGCTGACCCCCTCACCCGCGCTACTCACGCTGCCGCGTCCTGCGCTGGTGGTCGCGGCGGATGGCGGCGCACGCCACGCGGCAGGGCTGGGCGTGACTGTGGACGCCTGGGTGGGCGATTTCGATTCCTCGGAAGGCGTGCAGGTGGACGCTCCGCGCGAGGTCCACCCGGCGGTCAAGAACGAGACCGACGCAGAGCTGGCCGTGCGCTTGGCCCTGGGACGCGGGGCCACCGAACTGGTGTTCCTGGGGGCCTTCGGCGGGCGCTTTGACCACGCGGCGGCCCTGCTGCTGGGCAGCGTGCGGCTGGCGCAGGAAGGCCTGCGCGTGACCCTGACCAGCGGCGACGAGTGGGCCTGGCCGCTGCTGCCTTCCTCTCCCCTGTCGCTGGTCCTGCCCCCCGGCGTGACCCTGAGTGTCGTGGCCTGCCATGACCTGCGCGGCCTGACGCTGGGCGGCGCGCGCTGGCCGCTGCACGGCGCGGACGTGCCGCTGGGCAGCGGCTGGACCATCAGCAACGAGACGAACGGCGAGACCGTAACCGCCGCCCTGCAAGGGGGCTATGCGCTGATCACGGCCCTGTGGAGCGGAGCGCAGGCCTGAGGACCTGGCTGCCCTACAGCCTGACCACCATCTTCCCGGTGTTCTGTCCGGTCAGCAGGCCCATGAACGCGCCGGGCATGTTCTCAATCCCGTCCACGACCGTCTCGTCGTAATGCAGCTGGCCGGACGCGATCCAGCCACCCACCTCCTGCACAAACTGAGAAAACAGGTGGCTGTAGGTGCCGACGATAAAGCCCTTGAGGGTCAGTTGCTTGCCGATGGCCAGCGCCAGATTGCGCGGGGCACTGGGGGCCTCGGTGGCGTTGTACTGGCTGATGGCCCCGCACAGCGCCGCCCGTCCAAAGGTGTTGAAGGAGGACAGCGCCGCTTCCAGATGATCGCCGCCCACGTTGTCGAAATACACGTCGATCCCGTCCGGCGCGGCCTCGCGCAGCAGCCTGGCGACTGAACCGTCCTTGTAGTTAAAGGCGGTATCGAAGCCCAGCTTTTCGGTCAAGTGCGCCACCTTGTCGGCAGACCCCGCGCTGCCGATCACGCGCGCCGCACCCTTCAACCGCGCAATCTGGCCCACCGCGCTGCCCACCGCGCCCGCCGCACCCGACACGAATACCACGTCCCCTTCCCTGAAGGCGGCCACGTCCAGCAGCCCCGCGTAGGCGGTCAGGCCGGGCATCCCCAGAATGCCCAGGTACGCGCTGGGTGAGACGCCCTCCCTGGCCTCCACCTTGCGGGCCGCCCTGGCCGGGAGCAGTGCGTGGGTTCGCCAGCCCTGATCGTGCAGCACCAGATCGCCCACGTTCAGGCCGTCTGCGTTCGAGGCCAGCACCTCGCCCACCGCGCCGCCCGTCATGGTCTCGTTCAGCGCGAAGGGCGGTGTGTAGGATTTGGTGTCGTTCATGCGTCCGCGCATGTAGGGATCGACGCTCAGGAACAGGTTGCGGACCAGGACCTCGCCGTCCCCGGGCTGGCCCAGTTCGCGCTCCACCAGCGCAAAGTCGCTGTCCACCGGCGCCCCCTGGGGACGGGCGGCCAGTTGAATCTCGCGGGACATCGTTTTTTTAGAAGTCGTCATGGGGCTATTGGGCTGCGTGCCGGACCGATTGTTTGTGAGCCGGAATGCAATGAGAGGCAGCCTGGACCCACCCTTCAGGCGTCCGGGCTGGCAGCGGCAGCCTTGCGCACCAGCGGCAGGATCGTCAGCCCCTGCACGGCGATGGTAAACAGCACGATGGCGTAGGTGACGGTCACGATGTGCGTGCGGTACGGGGTGGCGGGCAGGCTCAGGGCCAGACTGATGGCAATGCCGCCCCGCAGACCGCCCCAGGTCAACAGCCGCACGGTGTACGCGCCATAACCCTCGCGGGCGCGGACCAGCGCGAAGGGCAGCACGACGCTGATCCAGCGGGCCGCCAGCGCTACGGCGATCAGCACGGCGCTGGCGATCAGCTGCGCCCCGGTGGTGCGGGTCAGCAGCACGTCCAGTCCGATAAAGGCGAACAGCACGATGTTCAGCACCTGGTCGATGGTTTCCCAGAAACTCTCCACCAGTTCGCCGGTTTCCTGGCTGAAGACCGCGTGCCGGTTGGCCGAGATCACCAGCCCGGCCATCACCATCGCCAGCGGGCCACTGACCCCCATCGCGGCGGCGGCCACGTAGCCGCCCACCACCAATGCCAGCGTGACCAGCACCTCCACGGCGTGCTGGTTGATGCTCCGCAGCAGCAGGTAGCCACACCCCCCCAGGAGACCCCCGAACAGCAGTCCCCCACCCGCCTCGCGCGCGAACAGCGTCAGCACCTCCAGCGCGCTCACGCCGCCGTCGTGCCGTCCACCGATTCCGGCGACGCCCGCCAGTGCCAGAAAGATCACCACGCCCACGCCGTCGTTGAACAGGCTTTCTCCGGCAATCAGCGTTTCGATCCGTTTGGGCACCCGCGCCCGCTTCAACAGGTCCAGCACCGCCACCGGATCGGTGGGACTGATCAGCGCCCCGAACAGCAGCGCCCAGATCAGCGGCACGTCCAGCCCCATCAGCCCAAAGACGAAGTATGCGGCAAAGCCGATCAGGAATGTGCTGATCAACGTACTGAGAAAGGCCAGCGTCAGGATGCTGCCACGCTGACGCAACAGTTGCCGGGCGTCCAGACTCAGCGCCCCGGCAAACAGCAGCACAGCCAGGATGCCGTTGAGCACAAAGTTGGTGAAGTTAAGCGTCTTCAGCAGTTCCGCAGCCCAGCCGCGCACGCCGGGAATCAGCCCCATGGCATCGAGGGTGATCAGCACGATGCTCGCCAGCGCCCCCGACAGCGTGACACCCACAGTCGTCGGAAAGTGGAGGTACCGTTCGTTGAGGTAGGCGAGCAGCGCCGTGACGCACAGCAGCGTGGCGAAGGCGGTCAGCATCGGCTCAAGGATAGAGCGTCTTTAACATCTGCCGCCCTGTTCCAACCCGACTCATGGGGTCTGAACGAGTGCAACAGGAGTCTCGGCGGCACCCTGGCCTGTCGCCCTGTGCCGCCGAGATCAATCGGCTCTCTGAGTGTTCTGTGTCCGCCTCAGCTCCGGCTTGCGGTCCGTCCCCGGTCAATGATCTTCTGGCCCAGCAATTGCAGCAAAAACTTGCCCACAAAACGGGGGTTGTGCTTGGCATAGCGCTTCCACAGGCGACGTGGTTCCATGATCAGGCGGAACAGCCACTCCAGCCCCAGCCGTTGCATGACGGCGGGAGCCTGCCGGACCCGCCCGGAATGGAAGTCAAAGGCAGCTCCCATGCCCAGCAGCACGGCGTCCAGGCGATCAGTATGGGCGGCCATCCAGCGCTCCTGCTTGGGGCAGCCGATGCCCACGAACACGATTCTGGCCCCCGAATCGACGATCTGCTGCGTGTACATCGCATCTTCTTCGGGAGTGAGAGGGCGGAACGGCGGGGCGATCAGGCAGGCGATCTCAATCCCCGGGTAGTTGGTCTGCAGGAAGAGGACAAACTCCTCCAGACTCTCAGAGGTACCACCATACAGAGCAATAGGTAAGCGCGCTCTGGCAGCGGCCTCACAGACGTGCAGCATCAGGGTGGGACCATACACGCGCTCAGCCTGCGGCACCCCCAGCGCCTTCAAGGCCCACACCAGCGGCACGCCGTCGGAGGTCACCAGATCGGCTCCGTTCACCACGTCCCGGAATTCGGCGCTGTCGTTGGTCTCCATGACCATATGCACATTGGAAGCGCAGACGTAACGTGCCTGGGCCGAGCGCGCCCAGTCGATGATTCGCGCTGTGGCGTCGGCGTAGGTCGTGACGTCCACCCGCATCCCCAAAATCGCGCGGGAGATCAGGGGGGGGCGCGGGTTTGTGTCGCCAGGGAACACGGCAGGCACGACAGACGCGCCGGGGCGCAGATCGGGTGAAGCGGGAGAAGACATCGTTCAGGACTCCTTGAGTTGGACAGAAGAGGGCAGGGCGGACAGGGTGGACCCCTCAGAATGGTCCGGCAGCGCGCGTTGGCGGCGGTAGGTTTCCAGGGCCGCCAGACCGAAGCCGAACAGGCACCAGAACCAGATGCCCCCCTGCGGTCCTTCCAGATAAACATCGAAGGAGGCGTTGACCAGGAAGGCCATCCAGTAGGCGAAAATCCACAGGAAGAGGTTGGCCCACAGCGTGTTCCGGGCCGCACGGGCACGGGTATAGGCGCGCAGCAGGCTGAAAGCGAAGGCCAGTTGCAGCGCTACCCAGGCCAGGAAGCCAGGCACGCCGGAGCGAGCCAGGAAGGTCATATGGCCGTTGTGCGGATTGCGCAGCGATTGATCGCGCTCAACCTGATAGCCGTCAGAGTTGGCCAGGTTGATGCCATAGCCCTTGCCGTTCCAGAAGTACGGGCCGTAGACGGTGTAGTCCACGATGTCGCTCCACCAGTTCAGTCGCCAGGTGCGGGTGCCCTCACGGACATCCGAGCCGGAGTCTCCTGTAATGCTCTGGACGTTGAGCAGCAGGGACTCGGCGGAAATGTCGCGTCGCCCACCAAGATTGACACTGAAATTGGTCACAACCAGCAGCGTCAGGGCCACGGCCACCAGATACAACGGACGCCCCCAGCCGCTGCGAGGACGCATCAGCACGATGAACAGGCCACTGAGGCCAATCGTCACCAGTGCGGCCCGGCCCGTAGAAATCGACAGCATTCCCAGGAGCAGCAGGCCCCACCACAGCCATTCGTGCCAGCTCCGGCGTTTTTCCGACGGCATGAAGCGTTGGTGTAACCCCAACAGCAAGAAGGCCACGATGCCCGCCAGATGCACGGCGATATCTCCACCCTTGGGAAACAGCAGCGGCGTCCCACTGCCTGGCCACTCAGGAAGAGACCGCTCAAACAGTTTGAAGATCACGACACTCACGGGGGCGAAGGCCAGGAACCACGGAATCAGGCGGGCGTACTGCTGCGCCACCCGCTCCAGCCAGCCCAGGCGCAGTAGCAGGCCAGCAACAATCAGCGCGAAGGCCGCGTAGGCCCAGGTCACGCCGTCCCGCAATGCGTCCACCTTGTAAACGCCGATGTAAGGCACGGTATTGAGCAGGCCGATGAGCATGAAAACGCCCATCAGCACCAGCAGGCCCCGGTAGTGACGAATGCCCAGCGTGCCCACCCGCCACAGGGCCAGCAAACCCACCGCCAGTGCCATCTCGCCCACAAACAGCGGCGGCACCCCGATATACGAGTACCCCTTGCCCAGAAATGCATAACCGACCAGCGAAACGCCGATGAATCCCAGGGCAAAGTGAGAAAGACGGTCCCACACGCGGGTCAACCCGGCCAGCAGTACCATCAGCACGGCCAGCCCGGCCGCCAGCAATGGTTGCTCCACGGCCAGCACACCCACCAGCACTGCGGCCATGAACAGCGCCAGCCACACGGCCCATCCGACAGGTGCCGGAGAGGGGGAGAGCCTGGCAGCGCGCATCGGCTGCGATTTCACAGAATGCCTGGCTTGATGGAACACTGACCACGCCAGAGTGGCAGAGCACTGGTGCTTGACAGGCTGAACGGACGACTTGCAGACATGCTTCCCCCAGAGATGATACGGAAGGCCGTGGGCCGGACTCGAACCTGACCCGGACCGCGAGACCGATCAAAAGTTAGACAGAAAGCCGCTAACAGAAAATTAATAGCACATGACTTCCTCTCAACACTGTTTGCGTAGTGGAGGAATATAGGTGGAGGGACTGCTACCGGAAACCCTCCCTTGATGTGCCGTCCAGAAACTGCGCCTGCAACTCTGCTTTCTGAACCAGGGAGGCTTCAGCGGCCCCGCTGGCCTGAGGAAGATAAGCCGGCTCGAATATGGGGTTATTCCTCCACAGTGTTAGGGCGGAAGGACCATCCCGGTTCCTTCCGCCCCATCTTCAGCCCGCTTTCAATGCTTCAGTAGCCGACTGTGTAATACGCCGTATCGCTGATCCAATCGGTCTGCGGCACTGGCTGAACCACTGGACTGGGCACCGGATCGACCACGATGCTCAGCGCCTGCGCCAGACCCTGGCTGGTCTTGGGCTTGACCGTGGCGAAGTTCTCGCCATTCTGATAGCTGCTGAGTTGCGACAGGCTCAGCGGACGGCGGCTGGCAATGACCAGCACGCGGTTCAGGCCGTAGGGACCACTCACGTCAAAGGTGAACTGATCGCCGCTGGCTGGAAAGGCGCGGGTCTGCCCGGCGCGCACGTAATTGCTGGAGCTGATGCGGTTGGGCAGAATCTGGTCGGTGCTGCCGTCCGGGTTGACGTTGAACAGGTACACGTAGGCGTTCTCGTTGACGCTGGTGTACAACGTGATGTGTTCGCCAACCCGGTAGGTGGGGTTCTGGCTGCCGCTGGGGTCACGGTCCACCCACACGCGGGCACTGAGGTTGGTGGGCACTGGGTTCACGATGATGCTCTGGGCGCTGATTTTCGGCGCAGCGAAGGCCGGCGCGGCCATTCCCAGCAGGGCGGCGGAGACGGCGAGCAGCAGGGCGGGCTTTTTCAAAGATGGGATCATGTCGGGCCTCCGGGGAAAGCAGCAACGGTCCGTCGCACTGGGAAGACTCCCAGAACGCTTACTCGGCGCGTCTCGCTTGTGCCTTCACGCTACGCCGCGCCGGCTGACGCCCGGTGAAGCCCAGCTGACTGAAGGTGAGGAAGCTGACTTTAGGTTTCATGAGATAGCAAAAGAGCAGCCCCCGATAACCGAGAAGCTGCTCTACTTTGTGGCAGGGATACCAGGACTCGAACCTGGACAAACAGATCCAAAATCTGTTGTGCTGCCATTACACCATATCCCTACAGTTGTTCCGGCTTTAACGCACGGCGGTCAAGAGTATAACGGCGGCGAGCGCGGGGGGTCAACTGCTGACTGGCGGGGCAGCGGGGCTCTTAACCCGGCCTCCACACTGTATTAGTTCCAACTGGCAACCCACCCGAGCGGGTGCAACGCTCAGGCATGACTTTCAAGGTCGGCGATCAGGTGAAGTGGAACAGTCACGGCGGCGAGGCCAGTGGACGGGTTGTTCGCGTGGCGCATAAGGACGGCGAGGTCAGCGGCTTCAACTACAGAGCCAGCCAGGACGATCCGCGGTACATCATCGAGTTGGAAGATGGCAAGCACGTCGCCCACACGGCAGACGCCCTCTCGAAAGCCTGAATTAGGTCCTTTTGCCGTAGCATGACGGGCGTGAGCATTCTGCCCGACTGGCGTATTCGTGAACTGGCCCACGCGGGCATGATTGACCCCTTTGAGGATCGGCTGGTCCGCACCGCCGAGAACGAGCAGGTGATCAGTTACGGCCTCAGCAGCTTCGGCTACGATCTGCGCTGTGCCGACGAGTGGAAGATCTTTACCAATGTCAACAGCGCTATCGTCGATCCCAAGCACTTTGATGAGCGCAGCTTCGTGGACATCACGGCCAGCGAGATCATTATTCCGCCGAACTCGTTTGCGCTGGCCCGTAGTCTGGAGTATCTGAAGATTCCCGACACGGTGATGGTGGTGGCCCTGGGCAAGTCGACCTACGCCCGTTGCGGTCTCGTTGCCAATGTCACGCCGCTGGAGCCTGGCTGGGAGGGGCATGTCACGCTGGAGTTTTCCAACACCACTCCGCTTCCGGCCAAGATGTACGCCTTTGAGGGCTGTGTTCAGCTCCTCTTCTTTGAGGGCGAGCGGCCCGAGGTGACCTACGGGGACCGCAAGGGCAAATACCAGGGTCAGCGCGGCGTGACGCTGCCCAAGCTCTAGGTCTGTCGACGGACCCCACTTTTTAAGACCAATGGCACACGCTGGTGCCAGACAGAACACGGACCTTCTCTCTGCCGAACGCCAGTGGCTTCCTCTGCTGGGTCGCCGGGCGTAAGACGCTCCGAAACAGCTAGCTTGCCCCCCTCTGTCGGCCATACGCCCGATGCGAGACACTGAGCGGCATCGGCGGCACGCTGAAAGACCGTCCCGGCGTCCGCCAAGACGTATCCACAATCCAGAGCAATTCCAGAGAAACCAGCCGGGAGGCAACGGCAGCGCTTTCAAACTTCGGGTTTGGGGCTAGACTGCGAGGCGAACGTCCGAATCCATTCCGGCGTTCGTCTTTTCTCACTTTTTGCGGGGCGGGGCGAACCTTTGTGCGGTCGCATCCGCCCTGAAACAGAACCACAAGGAGTCAGTTATGCCAACGATGCTGTGGGTGATCGTGGCGCTCCTGATCGGATTGGTCGGAGGGTTTTTCGGAGGGCAGTCGCGGGGCCTGCGCGAGCGGGCTGAGATCGATGACCGCCTGCAACGGGAAGCCCGCGCAGAAGCAGAGCGCATCCGCGCGGCGGCAGAGGCCGAGGCACGGACCACGCGGGAGCAGGCCGACCAGGCCAGACAGGACGCAGCCAGAAGGATTCAGGAGGCCGGGGACCGTGAGGCCCAGGTCACGGCGCTGGGCGCGCAGTTCGGCGCGCAACGCGAGGAAATCGCCAAACTCAGGACGCAGGCCGAGGCCGAGCGAGCGTCGGCCAAGGGCGAGATCTCACGTGAGCGCGAGGCGCTGGCCGCCGACCGCAAGGAAACGCGCGCCGAGCGCGAGGAACTCAAGCGCGAGATCGAGCGCCTCAATCGCCGGGCCGAGCAACTCGACGCGCGCGGCGACAAGCTCGACTCACTCGAAGAGCGGGTGGAGGAACGCTCCCGCCTGCTGGCCGAACACGAGGCCGATCTGGCCGAGCGTGGGCGGGCGGTAGACCTCAGGCTATATGAGGTCGCGGGCCTCACGCCGCAGGCCGCGCGCGACGAGATCATGGGCCGATTGGAAAACGAGCTGGAAGAGGAAAAGGCCATCCGGGTCAAGGCCATGCAGGAACGCACCACGGCGGAGGCCAAGCGGCACGCCCGCCACGTGATTGCCCAGGCCATCCAGCGCAGCGCCTCCGAGACGAGCGCTGCGCTGAGCGTGTCGGTGGTGCCGATTCCTAACGACGCCATGAAGGGCCGCCTGATCGGGCGCGAGGGCCGTAACATCCGCGCCTTCGAGGCGCTGACGGGTGTGGACCTGATCATCGACGACACGCCCGAGGCGGTGATCCTGTCGAGCTTCAACCCGGTTCGGCGCGAGGTGGCCAAGCATGTGCTGGACGCTCTGGTGGCCGATGGGCGCATTCACCCCACCCGGATCGAGGAGATGGTCCACAAGGCGCAGGACGAGATGAAAACCTTCATCCACGCGCAGGGTGAGGAGGCGGCCATCGAGGCGGGCGTGATGGGCATCAAGCCGGGGCTGACGCAACTGCTGGGGCGCATGTACTTCCGCACCAGTTACGGCCAGAACGTCCTCAAGCACAGCATTCAGGTGGCGCACCTGACTGGGATCATGGCCGACGAGTTGGGCCTGGACGCCGCACTGGCCCGCCGCGCTGGCCTGATGCACGACGTGGGCAAGAGCATTGACCGCGAGATTGACGGCACCCACGTCGAGATCGGGGTCAACCTCGCCAAGCGCTTCGGCGAGACTCCTGAGGTCATCGACGCGATTGCCCACCACCACGATCCGGAAAACGGCGAGACGCTGTACAGCGTGCTGGTGGCCGCCGCCGACGCCATCAGCGCAGCCCGGCCCGGCGCGCGGCGTGAGGAACTGGAATCCTACGTGCGGCGCCTGGAGCAACTGGAGCAGATTGCCGTGTCCTTCCCCGGCGTGCAGCAGGCCTACGCCATCCAGGCCGGGCGTGAGGTGCGCGTGATCGTGCAGCCGGAGAAGGTCACTGATGCCCAGGCCACCCTGCTGGCCCGCGAGATCGCCGGGCGCGTCGAGCAGGACATGGAGTATCCAGGTCAGGTGCAGGTGACGGTGGTGCGGGAAAGCCGCGCCGTGGAAGTGGCACACTAGGCGCGTCTTGGGGCGGTCAGACCGGTTCTGACCGCCCCTATTCACTTCCACTGGAAACAACGGCTTTTTGATGCCGTCACAGCGCAGAAATCCTGACTGATTGCATGAATTTGACACCAGCCGTATCTCACGCTATATTGGCTTTATCACCGTCCGAAAGGGCGGCTTTTTTATTTCCTGTGTTTTTGAGCGGCCTTTCTGGTACATGGGCTTCAGTCGGCACTTCGCAAGCCTGCGAGTGGCTGCGCTGTAGGGAGGCCAGCCGAACCCGCCGCACAGAGCTGGTATACCCACTCCTGGGTTTCGAAGAGTTCGGCTGACGCCGTCCCAGCGCGAGAATTCTGGCCTGATGCATAGGTTTGACAGCCGCCGCATCTCACGCTATATTTGACCTATCACCGTCCGAAGAGGGCGGATTTTTTGTTTTTGACCCGTTCGAGCTTGAACTTCTACCGAAGCTCTGGGCTCCCTGTCACTGAGCCGGCGGGAGGATCGGACGTTGTGATGCCATTCCAGATATGCAGAGGTGGAAGCAAGTTGCTTCGATGCACGCCGTCCTGGCACAGGAATTCCGGGGCGATGCATAGGTTTGACAAGTCCCGTATTCCACGCTATATTTTCCCTATCACCGTCCGAGAGGGCGGTCTTTTTATTGGCTTCGTTCTCTTCAGGAGTCAGGGCTGTGCAGGCCGCCGGAATCTGCCGTTCAGGGTTCGCCATTGCTTGCGCCCGTAGGCGTAGACGGGATGGGTCCAGTGACCGGCCACCACGCCGTCGCGCAGCGCTTCCAGCAGATCGGTGGGGGTGCGGACGGTCCTGAAGGGCGTTTCCACCCAGGCCTCACCGATGTCGTGCAGGGTGTGGGCGTCGCTGCCCGCGCAGACAGGTAGGCCGCGCTCTCTGGCCCAGGCCAGCGCCACCCCGTTCCAGTGGTGGCGCGACAGGCGCGAGTTGAAGACCTCGACGATGTCGATCTCGTCCGCGATGCGCTGGGTGGCCTCGGGGCGCAGGCGGTAACGTTTGAGGGGATCGAAGCCGTGCTGGAGCATCACCAGACCGCCCTGCGCCCTGATCTCGCGCACCGTTTCTTCCGGGGTCAGGCCCTTGGGAATGGCTTGTTGCAGGAACAATGCGCTCAACTCGCCCTCGGAAGTGGTGACCTCCTCGCCGGGAATGATGCTCAGGCGATTTTCCAGGCCCAGATCAGCCACGATGCGGGCCAGTTCGGGGCCGCCGCGCTGCTGATCGTGATCGGTGACGGCAATCACGCGGGTGTTCGTCTGCAACATCCAGGCGGGGATAGCGCGCAGGGGGGTGCGGCAGTCGTGGCTGACCTCGGTGTGGACATGCAGATCCAGCCTCATCACCTGCACGCCCGCGCGGAAGACGAGATTGTTCTGCATGGCTACGGCGCCCCCCCGATAGGAACCAGCACCTGCAAGGCAGCCTCCCAGACCTCCGCACGCACCACGCCGTAGGTGTCAGGCTGGGCCGGGCGAACCTCACCGTCCACGTGGAAGGGCTGGCCGTAGTACGGAATCTCGATGCTCCGCACCGGCTTGCTGGTCACACTGGGAAGCTGCGCAAAGTCGCCCGCCGCCAGCGCTGCCACGTAGGTCAGCAGACCTTCGCCCTCGCCCGCGTCTACCCAGACCACGTTCAGCAGGCCATCACCGGGGTCTGCACCGCTGCACAGCGGCAGTCGGGGGCCGGTGGCGGGGGTATTCATGACCTCCAGCAGCAGGCTGTCCAGCGGGGGCTGAACTTCGCCGTCCAGCGTGAGCGTCAGCGGCGCTGGTGTGAATTTCCGCATCACCGCGCCCAGCGCCCCTGCCGCCCGCAGCGGACTCTTGCCCTGCTCTGGGTCGTAGGCCGCCAGAACCTCGGCGAACAGGCCGCAGCCCAGGGCTTCCAGAAACACATCGTGACCCCAGGGAGCGGTGAGCCGGCCCAGATCAAACGGCACGGCCTGTGCCCCGGCATAACTGGAAATGACCTCCAGTGGGTCCCCAGCGATCCCCAGGGTGCGCGCCACGTTGTTGGCCGTGCCCAGCGGAATGATGCCCAGCGTCACGTCTGGCCGCCCAGCCAGATACAGCGCCGCCGCACGTACGGTGCCGTCGCCGCCCGCCACGAACACCGGCCCGGTCACATCGTCCAGGGCCAGGTGCAAGTCGGCCTCGCTGTCGGTGGCGCGGTACACCGGGCGGTAGCCGATCTGGTGCAGAGCCTCAACCAGCGCTTCGGGAGTGCTGTGTGCGCTGCCGCCAGCCCCCACATTGAAGATGAGGGTGGCCGCCGCCTCGACAGATGGAGCAGGAACTGCCAGAACCGGATGGGCCGTCATGGCTCAACTGTACGCACTCTCACGAAAGCGTGCCTTGAGAAAACGGTGAACCTATCGGGGGTGGCGGTATCAGCCTTCAGCTGGATCACGGTCTTGCATGGCTTTCCAGTCCTCGTAGGCCAGGGCAGGCAGCAGCGAGAAACTGCCCACGGCCAGCGAGGCCACTGCCGCCGGGACGCGCACCCTGGTCTTGCCGTTCAGCGCCAGGTACAGCGCCCCCAGCGTGCTGAGCGCGCCGATGTCCATGAACATGATCCGCGCGAACGAACTGCGTTTCAGGGTCTCCACGGTGCCCAGATCGCCAGCGCGCTTTTTCCCGACAATGGCGGTCAACACCAGCATCAGCAGCAGCGACAGGTACAGGCGGAGGCGGGCCGGGCCAGGGCGGCGATAGTCGTCGAGGTTCATGGTGCAGGGTAGCGGGTCTGGACGGAGAGGACGTGTCTTCAGATACCGAACATCATCACGGGCGGTGCGACAGCTCATCAGCGGCTCCGCTGGCGCCGCTCTCCTCTCCCCGGTCGTTACGGCGAGGCAAGTGACCGGGCTGATTCCACGCTTTTCATGATCTTGCAGAAAGACAAAAATATGCCCCTGAATCACGTTCAGAGGCATATCTGTTCCTGTTCAAAACTCTCAATTCACCCGCACTTGCTATAGCCGCACGCCTGGCACTTCAGACAGCCCTCTTCGCGGATCACCGCCCGTTCCTCGCAGACGGGGCAGCGTTCGCGGGTCATGGCGTCCATGCTGTCCACGCTGACGCCGCTGCCTCCGGCCAGGGGCGGCAGGGTGGCAGCCTCGGCCTGCGCCGCCATCTGCGCGCCCATCTGGGCGTTCATGTCCTTCTGGAAGGTTTCCAGCGCCACGGCGATCAGGTCGGCCTTGCTGCCCACCAGACGCCCGTTATAGCTGCCATACAGGCCGCCGTTGATCCCGCGCAGGGTCTTGATGAGGGCCTGGGCCGGAACGCCGTGCTGCAGGGCAATGGACACCACGCGGCCCAGCGCCTCGCTGTCGGCATTGGCCTCGTCGCCCGCACGCCCGCTGATGACCATGACCTCCACCGGCTTGCCGTTCAGGTGGTTGACCGTCACCAGGAATGAGCGGCGGTGGCCGCTGGTGGGATCGGTCAGCTTGACCATGTCGGTGATGCCCGAGAGGCGGGCGGGCCGCTCGTACTGGGGCTTGCTGGGCGCGGCGGCCTGGGGCTTGCTGGGGGTGGGTGTGGCGGCAGGCTGGGCGGCGGGCTGTGCCGGAACCGCCTGCTCGGACACCGTCTCCCCCATCACCTCGGCGGCGGCCTGTGCGGGGGCGTCCCCTTCTTTCTTGTCCTTCTTCTTGCTGGTGGACAGCACCTGGAACTGGCGCGAGCCGTCGCGGTAGACCGTGATGCCCTTGCAGCCGGTCCGGTAGGCCTCGCTATAGGCGTCCTGCACGTCCTGCACGGTAGCGCTGTTGGGCAGGTTGATGGTCTTGGACAGGCTGTTTCCGGCGAAGCCGTCGGCGTCGAAGGCCCGCTGCACGGTGCCTTGCATCCGCACGTGGTCCTGCGGGGCGATGTCGTGGGCGCACACGAAGACCTGCTGCAGGGCGTCGGGGATAAAGGGCAGGCCCACCACGCTGCCGTGGTTCTCGCTGACGGCCTCGGTCACCTTGTCCCAGTCCCAGCCGCCGTCCTTCTGCACGCCGTCGGGAGCGGGGTAGGTTTCCAGCAATTCCACGAACAGCGGGGCCAGCAACGCCCGGTACTCGCTGCCGATCTTGCGCCAGATGAACGGCGAGAACACGGGTTCGATGCCGCTGGAAACGCCCATCAGCATGGAAGTGGTGCCGGTGGGGGCCACGGTCAGCACCGCCACGTTGCGCCGGGGCGCGTGCGGCATCCTGGCCTCGTTGCGGCTGTAGACCGGGTAGACCCCGCGCTCCTGGCCCAGGCGTTCGCTCTCGGCAATCGCCTCCTCGCGCAGCGCCGACATGATCTCCATGATCGTCTCGCGGCCCGCCTCATTGTCGTAACGCAGCCCCAGCTTGATCAGGGCGTCGGCCAGACCCATCACGCCTAATCCGAGGCGGCGCAGGTCCTGGCTGGCCACCCGGTTGTCTTCCAGCGCGAACACGTTCACATCCAGCACGTCGTCCAGGAAACGCACGCAGGTGCGGACATCGGCCCGGAAAGTGGCGTAGTCGAAGGTGCTGTTCTGGACATAGGCGGCGAGGTTGATCGCCCCCAGGTCACACGGTTCCCCGACCGTCAGGGGAATCTCTCCGCAGGGATTGGTGCTGCGGATCTCGTAGCGCTCCCCCAGGTTCTTCAGGGCGCTGAATTCGTTCACGCGGTCACTGAAGATCAGGCCCGGCTCGCCGGTGCTCCAGGCGTGCTGCGCGATCTGGTCCCACAGCCACGCGGCGGGAATGCCGCTCTGGGCGCCCGCGCCCTTTTTAGAGCCCTGCCCCTTGCCCGTGCTGTAGACCGGCACGCCGCGCGCCCCGTCCTCGGCGCGGTCTGGCAGTTCGGGCAACGACCCCTCAAAGCTTCCCTCCTGCTTGGCCAGGTAATACTTGCCCGGCACTTCCTGCGCGTTCATGGGCCACACGCCGCCCGCCTGAAGCGTGTCCCAGAAATGGGCGGTGATCAGGATGGAGATGTTGAAGGTGGAGATATCCCCCTCGGACGCCTCGCGGTCCAGATCCTTGGCGGTCAGGAAATCCAGCACGTCCGGGTGCGCGATGGAGATGGTGGCCATCCCCGCGCCGCGCCGCGTCCCGCCCTGACGCACCACCCGCAGCACAGGCGCGTACACGAAGCGCAGGGTGTTGATCGGCCCGGACTCCTCGGCGCCCCGGTTGGCCCACTCCAGGAAGTTGTCGAAGATCTCCATCAAAAAGCTGACGGGGCCGGAGCTGGTGCCGCCCGAGCCCTTGATCGGCGCCCCCTCGGCGCGCATCTCGGACAGGTCGAGGCGGGGTTCGAGCCCCAGCTTGGCGTCCTCGGCCACCTTCCGGGCCGCGTCCACGATGCCGCCCATGTCGTCGGGAACGCTCTGCACCCCTTCGGGCAGGGCGCGCACGATCTGCACACCGTTCTGCCGGGCCAGCGCCACCAGTTCCGGCGCGATGGCCTGCCCGTAGACCACGCGCGTCCAGTTGCGCACCGCCACCGGTTGCTTGTCGCCGTCGGGCTGCGTGGGCGGGCGCATCAGCCCCTCAATGAAATCGGTCACGTCCGCGTGGCTGGCGGCCATGTAGGCCCAGCCGCGCACGCCAGCGTCGGGGCGGCTGCCCTCGGCGCGAGGACGGTACACGTCCAGATTCACGCCGTTGCCGCCGCCCACCTTGGTCACCAGCGCCAGCTTCTTGGCGACTTCCATCACGCCTTCGAAGGAGGCAGGGTCATGCTCGGTGGCCCCCTGCACGAAGCAGTTCAGGACGTTGCCGTGCTGGGTGCCCGCCCCCGCCAGCACGCGACCGCCGGGGCAGAACTTCTTGTCGGCCATCAGGTCATAGTACTTCTGCGCCCAGGAAAGGCGTGCTTCGGGGGCCTCCGCACCCGCCACCCAGTTGGCGATCCGCCGGAACATACCGCCGATGTCACCGTCGTCAGGCTGCAGGTACTGGCGCCTGGCGATGTGCTGGGCGTTGTCATCAAAGGTGGTCAGCGGCTGGGCAGAGAGGGTGGTCATGGTGAAACTCCTTGAGAAGAGGGCGGGTAGGAAGAGCAGCACAACACCCCTACCTCCGGGCAGGGCGGCAGGCAAGAAGGTGCTTTGAACTGGGGTGAGGGCGCGGTGTCCGGCGAGGGCTCGACTGTACCACCGCCCCCCGGCGCGTACAAGCCCTTGTACCCACGTCCCGAATGTTGTACAAGATGCGGCATTTCCAGCTCCCGCCCTCTACATGGCCAAACAGCCGTTGCAGACGCCAGAATGGGCCACATGACACGTCGGCACCCGCTGAGCAGTCGGGTCCAACCGTGCGGGAGGGGACGGCCTACCCGTGTTCCTCTGCCCGGGCGTCGCGTTCCATCAGGCTGGCGATGCCCACGTCCGGTGTCCACTCGCCTGAGGCCACCCGCGCCACCGCCCGCACGATAGGGAGATCATGACCGTGGGCGCCCGCCCAGGCGTCCAGCAGGCCCGCCGTCCGCAGGCCCTCCACCACCTGTCCACCCTGGGCTGGATTCTGACCGCGCGCAATCGCCTCGCCCGCCGCGCGGTTGCGGCTGTGGCGGCTGGTGGCGGTGGCGACCAAATCACCCAGCCCGCTCAGCCCGTACACGGTGTCCTCCTGTGCCCCCAGAGCCAGCAGATAACGCCTCATCTCGCGCAGGCCACGGGTGATCAGGGCGGCCTTGGCGTTGTCGCCCAGCCCCAGGCCGTCCACCAGTCCGGCGGCCAGGGCCATCACGTTCTTCAGCACACCGCCCAGTTCCACGCCGGTCTCATCGGCGCTGGTGTACACGCGCAGGGCCGGGGACATCAACGCCGACTGCACGGCCAGGGCCAGCGGCTGGTCCGCGCTGGCCACCACCGTGGCGGCGGGCAGGCCACGCCCGATTTCCTCGGCATGGTTGGGTCCGCTCAGCACCGCCACCCGCGCAAACCCCAGTTCACGGGCCAGGGCCGTCAGTTGCCCACCGTCCGGCGCGAGACCCTTGGCGCACAACACCACCCCCAGCCGGCGTGGAAGCTGCTCCAACAGCGGCAGGACGCCCACGCTGGGCACCACCACCAGGGCGAAGTCGGCCCCGCGAACGGCCCCATCCAGGTCAGCGGTCAAGCGCAGGGTCTCGGGCAGAGCCACGCCCGGCAGGTAGTCGGCGTTCACGCGGGTCTGCTCCAGTTCGGCCACCAGCTCCTGGCGACGGGCCCACAGGACCACGTCCTGGCCACTCCGCGCCGCGCTCACGGCCAGCGCCGTGCCCCAGCCGCCTGCCCCCAGCACGGGAAGGGCGCTCATTCCTCCATCCCGGCCTTTCCGGCGACCCACGCGAACACCCACACACGCGGCACGTCCGGCGTGGGCACCGCGTAATCGGGATATTCCACGATCTCCCAGTGTACGAAGCCGGCCACTCGCAGCGGTTCTTCCAGATCGGCGGGATCGTAGCCGCGCTCGCGGTGGGTTTCCACGAATTCACGCAGCTCGCCGCCGTCCAGGATGCGGCAGAACGCCTGCACCACGCCCAGGTCGCTGGCCACGTCGTGGTGGTGGGACCAGTGGTAGTGCACCTCGCCGCCACCGGGCAGGGGGGCCAGCCCCTCGATGGCGTCACCCTCCCACAGTTCGCGCACGCCCAGACGGGTGTTGACGTCGAAGGCCAGCAGACCGCCGGGCTTCAGGTGCGCCTGTGCCCGCGTCAGGGCCGCCGTCAGGTCCTCCACAGTCAACAGGTTGTTCAGACTGTCGAAGACGCAGGTGATCAGCTCAAAACGTTCCGGCACCGCGAAGGTTCGCAAATCGCCTGCCACGAAGTCCACCCCGGGCAGGCGCAAACGGGCCTCGCGGAGCATGTCCTCGCTGCCGTCCAGGCCAGTCACACGCAGGCCCGCCGCCGCCAACTCGCGCGTGAAGCCTCCGGTGCCGCAGGCCAGGTCCAGGGCCGCCGCCCCCTCCAGCGCCAGGCCCCCGTCGCGGGCGTAGGTCAGGACGAAGTCGGCCCAGTAGTCGTACTCCACGTCCGCCATGATCGCGTCGTACACGGCGGCGAGGGCGGTAAACGGCGGGCGCTGCATGGGCCGGAGTATAGGGCGGGCCCGCCCTTCACATGCCTTCCACCTCAAGGCGACGTCAGGTAGCGCCTGCAAATTCGGAGCCTATGAGCACTCGATGAGCCGAGCGGGAAGGCTTTCACGGTAGCCGCGCCCGGCGGTTGCCGTTACGGTAAGAGGGTCAACTGTGTGGCCATCGCCACGAAAATTCAGCTCCAACGGAGGTTCCCCCATGAATAAGCTCCTGATTCCCTTGGCCCTCGTTCCTTTGACCCTCAGCGCCTGCACCCTGGCGGGCAACCCCGTCAAGAAGGACGTGACCGGACAGATTAGAGGCTTTGAAGCCAACCAGAACCTGGGTCTGGCACTGGTGGGTTTCAACGACGGCAAGTACACCGCCGACGGCACCGAGAGCCAGCTGATCGACAAGTTCCTGACTGGCGGCTTCGCGCTGGACCTACCCAGCAATGTGCCCTACGGGACCTACCGGGTGATCGTGTTCCGTGACGCCAACAACAACAACCGCTACGACGCGGGCGACACGGTGCTTAGCAAGGACAATGGCAAGCGCCTGGCCTTTGCCCAGAACGACAACCAGTTCTTCGCTGGCACCAAGAAGGGCTGGAACCTCGTCAACCCCGATGGCAATGTGCAGACCACCGTTCTGAACAACTACGATCTGGACGCTCAATAACCCCTATCTGAATCGAACTGGGGAGGCCACGCGCCTCCCTTTTTCAGGTGCTCAGCAAGTGCTGTAGTTCTTCCTGCCGTTGCTCCAATTCTTCCTCAGAGACCGCTGGAGGCCCGGCTTCTACCCTCAGGTCCCCCAGCGGCACCCAGCTGACGCAGCCCAGCAGGTCCGGCGTTTCCTCCAGGGTCAGCGGCGTTATCAGGGGGCGAACCCGCAACAGCAGGGCGTGTAGCCACAGACGGTTGCGGTAATGGAAGCGGCGCTCAATGGCCCCGGCAGTCAGCGCCTGTAAGGGTTCAAGGCGTAGTGCCCCTTCCAGCGATTCGACCTTCTGCACCGCCACCACCTCGGCCAGGGCGGGCAGCGCGATCTCACCAGGGGCAGGATCGGGGTGCAGCAGCGCCTGATATTCCCCCCGAAGCTCCTGTGGATTCTGGTGCAGGAAGGTGGGGTAAAGCAGAAACTGGCGGTGTTCCACCTCGAAACCGTCGTGCGTTTCCATGATGCCGCCCTTGCGCAGCAGCAGCGAGACGCGGCCCGTGGTCAGCAGCTGACACTGCACGTCCCACTCCTTGAGGGCGCTGACGTTCTGGGGGACGCTGGAATCGGTCGGGGACACGGAGAGAACCATGCACACAGCGTAACGTGGCTGGTGCGGAGGAATGTTGATGGGGTCCGCCCTTACTCGTCTTCCTCGTCGGGCAGCGGCAGGCGAACGCGGAAGGTGGCCCCCCCGCCGGGCGTGTCGATCACATCGATGGTCCCGCCGTGCGAGGTCACGACCTGCTGGGCGATGGTCAGGCCCAGGCCCGCTGAACCGGCTTCCTTGCCCCGGAAGAACTTGTCGAAGATACGCGGCTTGATGGCGTCCGGAACGCCGGGGCCGGTGTCCACCACCCTGACTTCCACTTCACCGGGGCGCAGGCTGCTTTCCAGATGGACCAGTTCCGGCGAGCCGCTGACCCGGATAGCGTTGGTCACCAGATTCATGAACACCTGACTGAGGCGGACCGGATCCCCCACGATCTCGACGTCGTGGTGGGTGGCGCGCACGCCGTAATCGCGCCCGACCTGAGCGATAACCCTGCCCAGATTCATGAAGTGCATCTCGATGCCCTGCACCAGTTCGCCGCGTGAGAGCTGGAGCAGATCGTTCACCAGCCGGGTCATGTTCTCGGCCACCCGCTGGGCGTCCAGCAGCGTCTGCGAGCCGCCCGCCTCGCGCTCGGCGCGGCGCAGGTAGCCGTGCAGGGCGGTCAGCGGCGTCCGCAGTTCGTGACTGGTCTCGGCCAGAAAGGTCTTTTGCATGCTCAGCGCCTCTTCAAGCTGCTTGGCCTGCACCTCCAGGCGCTGGCTCTGCCGCTCGGCGGTATTGCGCAGCCGTTCCACCTCGATCAATCGGGCCTGAAGGTCACGGTTGAGACTCAACACCTCCTGCTCGGCGCGCTCGCGGCTGGCGCGGGCCTCCACCTCGGCAATGGCGCGGCGGATGGTGGGGGCCAGGCGGTCCAGGCGCTGCTTGAGGATGTAGTCGGTGACCCCCTGGCGCAGGGTGTCGACGGCCACCTCCTCGCCCAGCGCCCCGGTCACGATGATGAACGGTACCTCGGGCAACCGGGTGCTGGCGGCCCGGTAAGCGCTCAGGCCATCGTAACTGGGCAGCGCGTAATCGCTGAGGATCAGGTGTGGCGGGTCCGTTTCCAGCGCGGCCAGGAATCCGGCCTCGTCCTCCACCCGGCGCACCTGCAGGGGCCAGGGCAGCTCACCATCCAGGTGCATGACCACCAGTTCGTGGTCCAGCTCGCTGTCTTCCAGGTGCAGCACATTGAGTGCCTCGCCGGGATTGGGGAAACGGTAGCTGCGGCGCGGCGCGGCGGTGGGGCCGGTCACGCACGCTCCCCGGCAGCTTCACTGGCGGGCACGGCGGGCGGCGCATCCAGAGGCGGCTCGTTCAGCGGCAGGGTGATCCAGAATTCGGCCCACTCGTCGGGGCGGGCATCGGCCCCCACCCGGCCACCATGACGGGACACGATGCGCCGGACGTTGGCGAGGCCAATGCCGATGCCTTCAAATTCATCGGCGCGGTGGAGACGTTGAAACACGCCGAACAGTTTATCCAGGTATTCGGGATTAAAGCCCACGCCGTTGTCACGAACCGTTAAGGTGATGCTTCCGGCGTCCACCTGCGCGCTCACGTCGATGGTGGCGTGTTCACGCGTGCGGGTGTACTTGATCGCGTTGCTCAGCAGGTTGCTGATCACCAGCCCCAGTAGCGCGGCGTCACCCGGCACGCGCGGCAGGGTGTCGGGCAGCGTCAGGGTGATGTCGCGGCCCTCACGGTCCGGTTCCAGGCTGTCCCAGCCTGTTTTAAGCAGGGCGCGCAGGTCCACGCTCTCGCGGCGCAGCTCCTGACGGCCCATGCGCGAGAATTCCAGCAGGTCATCGATCAGCTGGCTCATGCGCCCGGCTGAATCGGTGATGATGTTGAGGTAACGCTGCCCCTTGGCGCTCAGGCCGCCGCCGGTGCCCAGGCCCGCCGCCTCGCTCTTGGCCTGC
This sequence comes from Deinococcus humi, assembly GCF_014201875.1. Taxonomy (NCBI): domain Bacteria; kingdom Thermotogati; phylum Deinococcota; class Deinococci; order Deinococcales; family Deinococcaceae; genus Deinococcus; species Deinococcus humi. Next base: position 44,658 of record NZ_JACHFL010000015.1, read on the forward strand.
TGGCTGAGCAGTTCCTTGCCCAGCAGGTCGCCGAAGCCCACGATGTGGCGTAGCGGCGTGCGCAGGTCGTGCGAGACGCTGTAGCTGAAGGCCTCCAGCTCGTGGTTGGCGTGCTCCAGTTCCTCGGTGCGGCGCTGCACGCGGTCTTCTAGGGACAGGTTGAGGGCCTGCAGCTCGCGCTGTGCCCCGGCCACCCGTTCCTGCAAGGCATCGTTGTCCAGCGCGGCGGCAAAGCGCCCACTGATCTCCTGCGCCAGATCGTGATCGCGTCCGGTCAGCTCCTGACGGTAGAACAGCCCCAGCACGCCGCACAGCCGCCCGCCCGCGCCCAGCAGCGGGTACAGCAGCGCGCCGGTGCAGTTGACCCCGTGCAGCAGCGGGTGAGACGAGATGAACAGGGGGTCCTCGGTGCGGATGACCTGTTCCAGCAGGCCCTCCAGGAAAGCCCGCATGTGGTCGGTCTGCCACGCCGGATGCAGCGACGAGGACGCCAGCAGTTCCGGGGCTTTGGCCTGATCGGCCTCACCCTTGACCGCCCCCGCTGGAATGGACCACAGCGCCGCGCCCTCCGCGAAGCGCGCGGTGAGCCGCCCCAGGGCGGCGCGGTAGACCGCCGGGCGGTCCTGGGCAGGGGCGCTCAGGTAGGGCGGCAACAGCACGGGAGGCGCGGCGGGCGAACGGGCCGGTTGCAGCCGGGGCTCCGGACGACGGGCGGCCAGATCCTCGGAAATGTCAGCCAGCAGGCGGGCGGCGTTTTCCTCGGTGACCGAATCGTCCACGTCGGTGCTGGTGCCCACCCATTCCAGCACCGCGCCCGCAGGGTCCAGAATTGGCAGGCCACGCGTCACGAAGCTGCGGTAGCGCCCTGCGGCCGAGCGCAGGCGGTGCTCGGCCTCGAAGGGCTGCCCGCTGCGGATGGCCGCTGCCCAGCGCCGCTGGTAGTCGGCGCGGTCCTCCGGGTGCAGCAGCCCCAGGAAGCCGGCAGTGGCCTGCTCCGGCCCCACGTACTCCTCCCAGCGCCGGTTGAATGACAGCGACTCGCCTTGCGGATCGGCCTGCCAGACGATCTGCGGGAGACCCTCCAGCACGCTGCGGTAGCGCTCCTCGTTGCGCTGCGCGAGCCGCTCGGCGGTCAGGCGATCATGGATGTCGGTGGCCGAGGTGATCCATTCCTCGGTCCGCTCCTCCCCGGCGCCGCTTCCAGAGCTGTCCTGCATCCGAATGGGCGACAGGCGCAGGGTGAACCAGCGGCGGCCCGCGTCTCCCACCTGCAGCTGGACCTCAGCGCTGGCGGTGTGCTGCCCCACCTCGCCGCGCTCGCGCACCTCCTGCCACAGCCGCTCAAAGGCGACGCGGCCCTCAGGGGTCATGCGGGCGCTCAGCTCGTCGCCCCCCAACAGTTCCCGGTGCTGGGTGTTGACGTAGGTGACCTGGCCCACCCCATCGCTGACCTGCAGGATGTGCGGAATCGCGTCCAGCACGCCCCGGTAGCGCCGCTCGCCACGCTGAACAGCCCGTTCGGCGGCCAGACGCTCGCTGACGTCGCGAACCACCTCCAGCAGCCCCAGGCGCTGGCCATTGGCATCTTGCACTGCGCTGCGCTGCGCCTCGCCGGTAAAAATGCTGTCGTCGGCGCGGCGGTAGGGCGTGGTCAGGATCTGGAAAGTCTGGCGTTCGGCCAGCCGGGCATCGTGGTGCAGCACCGAGAGCGGCGCGCCGATAAGGGCGGAGGCCGGGTGGCCGAATTGCCGCTCCAGGGCGCGGTTGACCAGCCGGATCTGACCCTGTGGATCGGTGAAGGCAGCGGGATCCTGCATCGACTGGAAGATCGCCTCGAACTCGGCGCGGGCCTGCTCCTGTCGCGCCCGGGCCTGCCCCAGCGAGACGTTCAGCGCCTCGGCCCGGCTGCGGGCCAGCACCTGTGCCCCCACTAGCAGGTAGGCCAGTCCCGAGATCAGCAGGCCGGCCAGCATGACCAGGACCGGGACGCCAGCAGCCGCGTCCTGCCCGAAACTGCGCGGCGCGGTGTAGGTCAGGGTCCAGGGCTGACCGGCCAGGATCAGGTTCAAGCTGTCCTTGAAATACGCCGGACCGCCGCCCCGCGCAAGTGGTTCTCCGGCCAGGGCGACGCCCACCGAGAGGCCATTTTGCACTCCGGGCGGGCGCAGATCGCTCAGGAACTGATCGGCGCGCACCGCCATGTACACAAACCCCTCGGGCTCCGTGGCCTGTCCCCCTCCCTGAGCTGTCGGCCAGACCGGCAGCATCAACAGGAAGCCCGGCAAAGGCTGTCCGTTCGCGTCGCGCTGCAAAAGCGGCACGCGCCCGCTGACCTGCACGTCCGCCTTGGTCCGTGCCAGGTCCAGCGCCGCACGGCGTCCTGGTTCGCTGTACAGATCGAAGCCCAGCGCGGCCCGGTTCTCGGCATTGGGGGGCGCGATTACCGAGATGGGGGCGCGGGCGGTCTGGGGGTCCGGTCCCTCACGTACCGTGTACCCGGGCGTGACCGTCTGGCGCAGCCGCGCGATCAGGGGCGCGGTGTCGCCGTCGGGCAGCCAGGCCCCGAAGCCCAGTGCCTGCACGCCGGGATAGCGCCGCACCAGATCGATGCCGTCCACGAAACGCACGAACTCGGCCTCATCCAGCAGATTGGGATGCACCTGCCAGGCCGCCCGCGCGGTCCGCAGCAGGCGGTCATAGTCGTTTACCCGGTCCTTGAGGGCCAGGGTGTAGGCCAGCGTCTCGCGCTCGAAGCGGTCTCGCTGCTGCGCCTGCACGAAGCCGGAGATCACGAGCGCGGCGGTCAGCGACAGCAGCAGGATCAGCCCCATGACCAGCAACGGCGCACGCCGAGAGGCACTGGCCGCTTGCGGAGTCATGGTGCGCAGGGTCATGGCCCGGCGTCTCCAGCCGCCCCAGCAGGGTTCAGCGCCTCCAGAAACACCGACACGGGCACATCTGTCCCGCTCCACGCCGCAAAGGCCAGCCGCGCCTGGTGCGCCAGCATCCCCAGCCCGTTCTCGGCGCGCAGGCCCGCCGCACGGGCGTCCCGCAGCAGCCGGGTCTCGGCCGGACGGTACACCATGTCGTAGACCAGGGCGCGGGTGTCCAGTTGCGGAAACACGGGCAGCGGTGAGTCGTCCGGCGCATCCAGCCCGGCGCTGCTGGCGTTGATCAGCAGGGTCACGGCGGACCACGGCACGGTTTCCGGCCACGCTGCCCGCCCGCCCAGTTGGGTCGCCAGGGCCTGGGCGCGGGCGTGGGTGCGGTTGACGATCAGCACCTCATGACCGACCTGCCGAAGGGCGTACACCGCCGCCCGCGCCGCGCCGCCCGCGCCCAGCACCACGCTCAGGCCCCCCTTCGGGGCGTCCGCGTCCGCCAGTGCCGCCAGAAAGCCGGGGGCGTCGGTATTGTCACCGCTCAGTCTGCCGCTCTTCTGAACGACCGTGTTGACCGCTCCAATAGCCTGCGCCGCCGGGGTCAGTTCATCCAGCAGGGGCAGCACGGTCTGCTTGTGCGGCAGGCTGAGGTTGGCCCCCAGAACGCCGGACTGCCGCAGCCCAGCCACCGCCTCTGGCAGCTCGGCGGCCAGCACGCGCCGGGCCGTGTAGGTGCCGTCAATCCCCGCATAGGCAAAGGCGGCGCGGTGCATCTGCGGCGACAGCGAATGGGCCGCCGGATCGGCGAACAGGTAGGCCTGCTGAGGGGTGTGGGGACGCTCCGGCACGGTCACAGCTCCCAGTGTAGCCGCGCGCTGTGACCGAACCCTTGCGTGAACAACCATGGAGGTTGGGGGTTTCCTCACGGGTCAATCAACTTGAGACCGGCTCAGCGGGGCCGCCGTGAAGTTTTGTTGTGCGGGCGGTCAGCAACACCCGGTGCTCAAGCCATGATCAAGAAGCGCTGAAATCCGCCAGAGGCAGAATGTGCCGCAGACCACGCCACACCCTGCCCGCACTGCCGAGAATGGAGGCATCCGAATGACCCTTCCTCTTTCCTCTCCGCCGAAGCCGACTTCGGGGGAGGGTGCGCCGTGCGTGGACGCCACGCCGGACCGTGTTGAGCCAACCACAGGAGCCGAGTGACTGACCTGCAACCGCAACAAGACCAGCTTCAGAACAGCCCGACCTCTCCCGCCGTCGGCGCGTCTCCCACCAGCGCCACGGTGACCCTGCAAGACCAGCGCGAGGCCCTGGCCCTGCTCGGGGCGGGCGACGTCAACCTGCGCCGCATGCGTGAGCTGACCCGCGCCAAGCTTGTCGCGCGGGGCGAGACCGTGACCATCACCGGCGACGAGGCCGAGGTCAAACAGGCCGAACGCATGGTCCGCGACGCGCTGGATGTGGTGCGCGGCGGCGGTGAGCTGACCCCCGAGAGCCTGCTGAGATCGGCCCGCATGAGTGGCGAGGGCCGCAGTCTGGCCGCCGAGACCCAGATGTCCGGGCTGAGTCTGCCGCGCGGCCTCAAGCCCAAGACGCCGGGACAGAAGCTGTATCTAGAGCAGATCGCCAGCAGTGACATCACTTTCGGCGTCGGCCCCGCCGGGACGGGCAAGACCTACATGGCCGTGGCCATGGCCATTCAGGCGCTGAAGACCAAGGCGGTCAAGCGCATTATCCTGACCCGGCCTGCGGTGGAAGCCGGGGAAAAACTGGGCTTCTTGCCCGGTGACCTGCAGGCCAAGATCGATCCCTACCTGCGCCCGCTGTACGACGCCCTGCAGGACATGCTCGATCAGGACAAGTTTGAGGCGTACCTGACCAGCGGGGTCATCGAGATCGCGCCGCTGGCCTTCATGCGCGGGCGCACCCTGAATGATGCCTTCATCATTCTGGACGAGGCGCAGAACACGACCGGCGAGCAGATGAAGATGTTCCTGACCCGCATGGGTTTTTCCAGCAAGGTGGTGATTACCGGGGACGTGACCCAGATCGACCTGCCGCGCCACATCACCAGTGGTCTGGCTGTCGCCAAGCGCGTGCTGAGCCAGATCGACGGGATCGCCTGGCACGAATTTACCGAAGTGGACGTGGTGCGCCACCCACTGGTGGGCCGCATCATCAAGGCTTACGAGCAGGCCGAGAACGCGGAGGACGACAAGCGCGCCGCCCGCCGGGGCGAATTTGCCAGCATTCCGGAAGGTGAGGGCGACCCACAGCCCCAGGGTTAGGCCGGGGGCAGGAGGAGGGCTGAGGCGAGGGTTGCGCTTCGGCCCTCTTTGCATTCCTCTTGCACTACGCTGTTCCAGATGATCGACCTTCTGGCCCGCAAGACCCCGCCCCCCGGCCTGCGTCCCGCCGTGCGCGCGGGGCTGGGTGCGGCGATGGCCCATTTCGGCGTGCAGGACCGCGAGGTCACGCTGGTGCTGGTGGGGGACCGGACCATCCGCGCCCTGAAACGGGAACACTGGGGCGAGGACGCCACCACCGACGTCCTGAGCTTTCCCACCTGGGAGCCGGGCGATCCCTTCGTGCCGCCGCATCTGGGCGACATCGTGATCAGCCTGGACACGGCGGCCCGTCAGGCGGCGGCGCGCGGCCACAGCCTGACGCGCGAGGTCACGCTGCTCGCCAGTCACGGCCTGACCCATCTGGTGGGCCACGACCATCCCCACGCCGAGGGGCTGGGTTACGAGGAGGGAGCAACAGGCCCCGAATGGGCGGTGTTCCACGGGGCCTGGCAGGCTGCCGAGGCCGCGCTGCCTACCGGAACCTAGGGCCGTGCGCTCGGACGGCTCGGCCCTCAACGCCCGACGCTGGTGGCGTTCGGCGGGCTTCGCGTGGGAAGGTCTGCGGCACGCCTACCGCTCGCAGGCCAATTTCCGGATTGAGGTCTGGGCGGGTGTGCTGGCCCTGACGGTGACCATCCTGCTGCGCGCCCCGCTGGCCCCGATTGCCCTGGCCTGCGCCCTGGTGCTGGCGCTGGAACTGGTCAATACCGCGCTGGAAGCCGTGGTGGATCTGGCAAGTCCCGAACTGCACCCGCTGGCCAAGGTGGCCAAGGACGCGGCGGCCGGGGCAGTGCTGGTGGCCTCTGCCGGGGCGCTGGCGGTGGGCGTAGCGGTGCTGATGCCGCCCATCTGGAACTGGCTGGGCAGCCGATGAAAAGCATTCCTCAGTTGCCGCCCACTCCCCAGACTGAATCCCGCCTCTCACCGAAGCCGCGCGCAGTCTGAAATCATGCGGGCATGTCCCCCCTTCCCCCTGCCCAGACTGTGACCCTGCGGGGACGCAGACCGCGTGACCTGCCAGTGCTGCGGCGCTGGCTGGCCGACCCGCAGGCCGAGTGGCGCAAGTGGGACGCGCCGTACTTTCACGCAGCGGCCACCACGGCGTCCCTGCTGGCCTACGTGGAGCAACTGGAACGCACCCCCACCCGCTCCGACGAACGTGTGATCGATCTGGACGGCGAGTGCGTGGGCATGGTCAACCGCAGCCAGGAAGAACCGGCAGGCGGCGGCTGGTGGGACCTGGGCATCCTGATCTACGATCCAGCGCACTGGAACCGCGGCATCGGAACGCAGGCGCTGCGGCTGTGGGTCACGGCCACCTTCGACGAGACCGACGCCCACGTCCTGACCTTCACCACCTGGGCCGGCAACACCCGCATGATCCGCGCCGCACAGCGGCTGGGCTTCCAGGAGGCCGCCCGCATCCGCGAGGCCCGACTGGTGGACGGCGTGCGCTATGACAGCGTGCGCCTTGATCTGCTGCGCCGCGAGTGGACGCCCCCGGGGCCGCCGCCCAGCCGATGAGCCGGGACAAGCCGCCGCTGAATCCGCCCGGTTTTCTGGCGACGCAAGACCTCAAGGACCGGGGCTGGACCCCCACGCTGATCATGCGTTTCCTGGGCGAACACGACCAGACCCGGCCCAATGGTCTCAGGATGGGCCGCCGGCGCCTGCCCCCCGTCAAGCTGTATGCCGAGACCCGCGTGCTGGAGGTCGAGCGCGACGACGCCTTCCTGGCCGCCCAGGCCCGCGCCGCCGACGCCCGCGAGCGCGCCGAGCGCAACCGCGCCGTCCGCGACGCCAAGCGTGCTGCGCTGCTGGAGGCGGCTGTAGGGTCATACACGCCCAGCGTTCACCCCGAGCCACTCCGCAAGGGGGCGGTCAGGAAGGCACGTGAGCCGTATCTGGCCGGTGTTGACTTTGCGCTGGACCGCTTGCGACGCGAGATTCCCAAATTGACAGCCAGCGAGGAGGCCCGCCTGGGCGAGTTGCTGCGCGAACGACTGGACGAGGCACTGGCCGCCGCCTACGCGTGGTATCCAGCCCCACATTCCCTTCCGCCGGAGCAGGAGGCTGCACCGGGCCGCAAGAAAGGCAAGGCAAAAGCCAGCGATTGGCGAGAGTGGGACTGGGACTGACGTGTCTTCCGAACGGCTCCACTCTGCTGGCAGAGCCACCTCTGGGCAGGCTATCCTCCGAATAAACGTCTTACCGCTAGCGGTAAGACGTTGTTTTTACGTGGATTATAGGGACAGGACGCTCAGGCGGGGCCGGGTTTTAGTCCACCCTTCGCCGAGGAATCGTCACCGGCCACCACCACCGAACCGGGCAGTTCCAACGGCGGCAGGGTGCCCCCCACCAGCACGGTCTGCACGTCCTCACCGCTGAGGCTTTCGCGGGCGATCAGTTCGTCGGTCAGGCGGTGCAGCACGTGAACATGCTCGGTCAGCAGGGTAACGGCCCGCTCGAACTGACCGTTCAGAATGCGGCCCAGTTCGGTATCGATCTGCTGGGCGGTGTGATCGCTGTAAACGCCCTGCTGCGGGCCGTAACCCAGGTAGGCACTGCTCTCCTGCGCCAGCGCCAGCTGCCCCACCTCGCTCATCCCCCACTCGGTGATCATGCGCCGGGCAATGCTGGTGGCCTGCTGGAAATCGTTGGCCGCGCCGGTGGTGACCTGACCGGTGGCAACCTGCTCGGCAGCGTGACCGGCCAGCGCCACACAGATGCGGTCCAGCAGCGCGCCCGTGGTGTGGTGCATCCGGTCTTCCGGGGTGTACAGCGCCGAACCCAGGCTGCGGCCACGCGGCACGATGGTCAGTTTGTGCGCCTTGTCCGCGTGAGGCAGGAGTTGAGCGGCCAGGGCGTGACCGACTTCGTGGTAGGCGGTGACCTTACGATCGGCCTCCCGCACCACCATGCTGCGCCGCTCGGGGCCCATCAGCACCCGGTCTCTGGCTTCGTCCACATCCCGCCCGGTGATGCGGTTGCGTCCCTCCCGCGCCGCCTGCAGCGCCGCCTCGTTGAGCAGGTTCTCCAGATCCGCTCCCACCATCCCTGCCGTGCGCCGGGCCACCACGCCCAGGTCCACGCTCACGTCCAGCGGCTTTTTGCGCGCGTGAATCCTCAGGATGTGTTCGCGGCCCCGCACGTCGGGGGCGTCCACCACCACCTGGCGGTCAAAGCGTCCCGGACGCAGCAAGGCAGCGTCGAGCACATCCGGGCGGTTGGTGGCGGCCAGGATGATCACTTCCTGGCCGCTGCCGAACCCGTCCATTTCCACCAGCAACTGGTTGAGGGTCTGCTCGCGCTCGTCGTTGCCGCCCTGCATCGAGACGCCGCGCTTGCGGCCCACGGCGTCGATCTCGTCGATAAAGACGATGCACGGCGCACTCTTGCGCGCCTGTTCGAACAGGTCACGGACGCGGGCGGCGCCGACACCGACGAACATCTCGACGAAGTCCGAGCCAGAGATGGAGAAGTACGGCACCTTGGCCTCGCCGGCGACGGCTTTGGCCAGCAGGGTCTTGCCGGAACCAGGCGGACCGACGAGGAGGACGCCGTGGGGGATGCGGGCGCCGAGCTGGTGGTATTTCTCGGGCTGACGCAGGAAGTCCACGACTTCCTGCAGGTCCTGCTTGGCCTCGTCGCAGCCGGCGACGTCGGTGAAGTTCAGCTTGATCTGCCCCTCGGCAATCACCGCCGCCTTCGATTTGCCAAAGGCTCCGGCGGCGTCGGCCCCCGAGTTCTGGCGGCTTCGCAACAGCAGGATGACCAGCCCCACGATCAGGGCCAGGGTCAGCAACACGCTCAGCACGCCGAACACGCTCAGGCGCGACGGCGGAGTGTAGGCCACCGTCACGCCCCGGTCCTGGAGGCGGGCAAGCTCGATCAGGGGATCGTTCGCCAGGGTGCGGGTCCGGTAGGGCTGGCCATCCTGAAGCTGACCGTTCACCACCGCCGTACCGTTCTGGAACGTGATGTTCGCGCTCTGAACCTGGCCGCCGCGCACGCTGGCGGCGAAATCGGTCAGGGTCATCTCGTTGGCGTTGCCACGGGGCAGGGTCAGGCTGACCACCACCAGCACCATCAGCACACCGCCCATCAACCCCCAGCCCCAGGGCAACCGCTTCATGCGGACCGTCCACCAGTGGCTGGGCAGCGGGCAATTGTGCGGGGCGACATACGCTCAGTCTATGCCGCAGGCCGCAGAAAAGTTTGGAATGAAAGTGGACATTGCAGCGGCCCTACCGTCTCGATGAAGACGGTCCTTCTGGCCATTTCCAGGGGTGTTTCCAGCGAGGGGCCTCCCCTCCGAGGTCCCGCTCAGCCTGACCGGCACGGTCCCGTCAGAAGGACCGCCAAAGGAACAGCGTCTCACACGACGGGCGGGAAATCCTTCATGAAGGGTTGGAGGGACAATCCGCACAGAACGGCGTCAGGTGGGGCGGGCATACTCCCTCGGTGCGCGCCCCCTCCTTCCTCCTTCCACTGTTGCTCAAAGGCCGTGCTCCGCGCCTGAAAAGTTCAACCCTCGTCCTGAGTGCCCTGCTGTCCACGCTGAGCGGCCCCACGCTGGCGGCCACCGTCACCGCCGGCTCGGTGCAACTGACCTTCACGGTGGACGCCCCGGACCTGAACGTGAACGGCGACGCCGCGCGCTGGCAGGCCCCCCCCCGGTTGATCGGCGGGCGCATGCTGCTGCCGCTACGCGAGACGGCGCTGCTACTGGGCCGCCCCGTGCAGCCTGGAGTGGGCGGGCAGCTGGGCCTGGGCCGCGCGGTGGTGGCGCTGGACGGCAGCGTCTCGCTGGCGGGGGTTCCGCAACCCGCAGGCACGGCCCTGATCCTTGACGGCGTGCCCTACCTGAGTGCCCGCACGCTGGCCGACGCATTGGACGCCAACCTGAGTGCTGCCGACGACACGGGCCGGACCCTGACCCTGACCGCCCTGCGCGACGGCGGCGACCCGCTGGCCCCGCAGGCACGTTTTTCCACCGACAAGACCGTATACGCCCCCGGCGAGCGCGTGGTGTACACCGAGTACGCCTACGACCCGGACGGCGCCGACATCACGTCCCGCAAGTGGACAGGCCGCCAGGACGCCTTTTTCCAGCCCGGCACCTATGCGGTTGGCCTGAGCGTGAGCAACAGCCGGGGCCTGCAGAGCAAGGCGTTCACGCGGACCATCACCGTGGAGGGGGTGCCGCTGGACAGCCCGCTGACCTACGCGCTGAAGTACGCGGCCCCCGGTGACCGTTTCCCCGACGCGCAGGTGCTCAATTACCCGTCGGCGGCGGTGACGACGGTGGCCGGAACCTCGTTCCCCCTGCTCTTCAGTGACAGCCCGGAAGTGCCCACCCAGAGCGGGGTGTTGTACCAGGACACGGTGGCAGGGCCGGTCAGGCTGCTGGGGTACCACCTGAATGGCCTGGGCAAGCCTGCGCGGCTGTACGTGCTGGCCCGCAACATCGAGGATCGCCCGGTGGAGGTCCGCACGCTGCGTCAGGGTGAGACGGCCCCCACCCGCGTTGAGGGGCTGCTGGGACAGGTCACCCTGCTGGACTACTTCGCCAGCACCGGTGGCCCCACCCTGACCCTGGCCCCCGGTCAGGCCGCCGCCGTGTATGCCAGCCCTACCCTGGGCGTGGGCAGCGGCGCGAACATGTTGCAGGACCTGAATGCCTCAGGCCGCGTGGAGCTGACCTTTCTGATGCTGGAAGACGGCCTGCCCCCCAGCGCCCAGGTCTCGCAGCAATTGCCGTACCTGCCCTCCGACGGCAAGCATGTGCGAGGCACCTTTCCCGATGCGGTGCGGCGCCTGCGCGTCAACCTGAGCACACTGCCCTCCCGCATCGTGATCGGCGACGGGCAGCTCGATCCGGCCATCAACGGGACCGACAAACTGACCGGACAGCCCGTGCGCCTGACCGGGAACTACGGTGTGCTGTACGATCTGGAGGTCAACGGCGCGGCGGGCACGGCCGTGGCCCTCAGCCCGCGCGGGGGCCTGTACCGGGGCGCCATGAACCTGCAGGACGGCCCGACCAGCCAGACCATCAAGCTGCCCAAAAGCGGTAACGCCATCAAGCCGCAGGAACCCGTACTGCTGTGGCGGGCAGGGGCCGACCGGCTGAACATCGACTTCATGCCGGCCAGCGGCAGCAACCTGCCGATCAGTCTGGTCTTCTACCGCGCCGGGAACGCGGGCGCCGAGGGCGTGGGCAACGGGCTTAAGACCTACCAGCCTTAAACACGCACCAACAGACCTGAAAAAGGCCAGCGAGGAGATGTTCCCTCGCTGGTCTTCTCAACGCGCCTTTACAGCTTGATCTCGCCCTCGTCCTCGCCATCCCAGTAGTGCACGCGGGTGGCGTCCACCTGAATCATCACGATGTCCGGGGTGTCGATGCCGTCCTTGAACCACTTGTCCAGGTCCGGCGACCAGTGCTCTTTCATCTCGGCCTTGTCGCGGCTGAGTCTGGCCTGCCCTTCCACCGCCACTGAGAAGCCTCCCTGGCCCATAAAGGCCAGCGACACTTTCGGATCCGCCTCGATCTCGCCCACCGTATGCGCGGCCTCGTAGGTAAAGTAGTACGAGGTGCCGTCGTACTCCACCTCCCCGTTGTTGCTCATGGGCCGCCCGGCGATGTTGCCGCCCTTGCTGTGGGTGGAAAGCATGGCAATATCGATCTTGCGCATCCGGTCTGAGAGGTCAGCCAACTTTTTTTCAGCCATGCGGCCAGTCTGAAAGGCGAAGCGGCGCTCAACCCGCAACTTGGGTGAACGCCATTTTAAGGTTGGATGGATTCAGGCCTCGGCTTCCTCGCCCTTCTGGCCGCGCTTGTACGGCCCTTTCTCCTTCCACTTGAGCCGCACCGGAATCCCCGCCAGGCTCAGATCCTCGCGGATGCGGTTTTGCAAGAAGCCCTCGTAGGCGCGGGTCACGAAATCGGCGCGGTTGCAGAAGATGGCGAAGGTCGGCGGCGCGGTTTCCACCTGGGTCATGAAATACATCCGCAACTTCTTGCCGTGGAAGTTCGGCACCGACTGGCGCATCTGCCAGACTTCCAGCCAGCGGTTGAGCTCACTGGTGGAAATACGGCTCTGCCACTTGTCGTGCAGCTTCATGGCCTCGGCCAGCATGTCGTGGATGCCGTAGTCATTGATCGCGCTGGTGTACACACGCGGCGCGTAGCTGATGTGGTGCAGCTTCTGGTTCAGCTCCTTCTCAGTGCTTTTCAGATCCGCGTCCGGGATCAGGTCCCATTTGTTCACCACCACGATCACGGGCTTGCCGCTGTCGTAGGCGAGGTTGGCAAGTTTCAGTTCGTGGTCACCCAGTTCGTCCGCGTTGACGACCAGCCAGATCAGGTCGCTGCGGCTGATCGCAGCCTGGCTGCGCTGGATGGCGTAATCCTCGATGGCGGTGTCGGGCTTTTTGCGAATACCCGCCGTATCGACCAGCACGAAGCGCTGGCCACCGTAGTCCCACTCCACGTCCAGGCTGTCGCGGGTGGTTCCCGGCTGATCCGCCACGATGGCGCGGTCACTCTGCACGATGGCGTTCAGCAGGCTGGACTTGCCCACGTTGGGCCGCCCGATCAGGCTGATGCGAATGGGGGCGATTTCCGGCACGTCTTCGTCGTCCTCGGGCAGATGGGTCATCACCCTATCCATCAGATCGTCCAAGCCACGGGCGTGTTCGGCGCTGATGGCCACGGGGTCGCCGAAGCCCAGGCTCCACAGTTCGGCCAGGTAGACCTCGTGCTTCTGGCTGTCGATCTTGTTCGCCACCACGATCACGGGGGTGCCCAGGCGGCGCAGCCAGTCGGCCACCTCATAATCGGCGGCTGAAAGTCCCTCGCGGGGGTCCAGCACGAAGATCACAGCCTGCGCGCCCTCCATGGCCCACTCGGCCTTCTGGCGGATGGCGGCCTCCCACTCGTCCCCGCTCCACAGCCCACCCGTGTCCACCAGCGTGATGCGGTGGTTCTGATACAGCATCGTTCCTTCTTTGGCGTCACGGGTCACGCCGGGAAAGTCAGCCACAACGGCCTCACGTCGCCCCACCAGGCGGTTGAACAGACTTGACTTGCCGACGTTGGGTCGGCCCACAATGGCAACTTTATGCATGTTGACAACGCTCCTTCGGTTTCGGTCAGTCCCGGCGTCAGGGACTTTCCCGCCGATCTTCCACCCACGGTTCTCGCCAACGAGGCGAAGCGGAAAGGAAGTACAAGAGGAAAATTATAAAGGAGGTTACACTTAAAGGACAGTTGCGTGATGCACTATTGTGGATTCCTCTTTCCAGGTCAGAGCATAGGGGAATGGTTTCCACTGTCCATCATCAGACAACCAATTAGAGATGACCAGGCGTCTTGAGAAATTCTCTTCAACGAACCTTTGTTTCATTCTGATGTAACGCCATGCCCAGTTTCCGGTTCGGCCCGGCGGTACGCACGCTGTATCTGCTGGCGTGGTAGGGGCCGGATGTGGCCTTGCAACAGTTCACTCAGGTCCGTGGCGTGGCCTTCACGCTGGCGCAGGGGTTCTATATCTCGCCGCCGCTGGAGGCCGGGGACGCCCGAGCACTAACACAGCAGCCCAGCCCGCTGATCGCTCCAATGGGCGAGGCCACCGGGAACCAACGTTGGCGCCGGAGAAGATCCGGGCTCCCTCAGTCCGGCTGGCCGCCCCCCTCCGCAGCCACCCGTTCCAGGGTCATGAAGGTGAGGTCATACGGATTGCGCTCGTCCGCCGCCCGCTCACGCCGCGCCGTCTCGCTCCACTCGCCCGGCAATACGGGAAAGACGGTGTCCCCCTCTATTTCCGCATGAACCAGCGTCAGCTCCACCCGCCCCACCTGTGACAGATAGAGCCGGTAGATTTCCTCCCCGCCGATGATCATGATTTCAGGGACGTTCCCGGCCGCGTCCAGCGCCTCCAGAGGTGAATGGACGACTGCGCAGCCCGGAGCCTGAAATGCCGGGTTGCGGGTCAGCACGATGTTCTGCCGCTCAGGCAGCGGCTTGCCGATTGAGTCGTAGACCTTGCGGCCCATCACCACCGGCTTGCCGACGGTCAATCGCTTGAAATGCGCCAGATCGGCAGGCAGGCGCCACGGCAGATCGCCGTCTCGGCCGATCACGCGGTTTTCCGCCATCGCCACCACGAAGGTCAAGGAGGGAGGCATCAGACGGCCACCACCGCCTTGATATGCGGATGGGGGTCGTAATTCAGCAGCTTGAAGTCCTCGTAGCGGAAGGCCAGCAGGTCTCGCACCTCTGGGTTCAGGTGCATGGTGGGCAGCGGCCTAGGATCACGTGAGAGTTGCTCACGCGCCTGCTCCAGATGGTTGCTGTACAGGTGGCAGTCGCCGCCCGTCCAGATGAAGTCTCCCGGCTGCAGCCCCGTGACCTGCGCCACCATCATGGTCAGCAGGGCGTAGGAGGCGATGTTGAAGGGCACGCCCAGGAACATGTCCGCGCTGCGCTGGTACAGCTGACAGCTCAGCCGCCCGTCGGCCACATAGAACTGAAACAGCACGTGGCAGGGCGGCAGGGCCATGGCCCCGATCTCGCCCACGTTCCAGGCCGACACGATCAGGCGGCGGGAGTCGGGGTTGGCCCTGATTGCATCCACCACCTCCCTGATCTGGTCGATCTGCCGCCCGTCCGCCGTGGGCCAGCTGCGCCACTGCACACCGTAGACCGGGCCGAGTTCGCCCGCCTCATCCGCCCACTCGTCCCAGATTCTCACGCCGTGGTCTCTGAGGTAGCCCACATTGCTGCTGCCCGACAGGAACCACAGCAATTCATGGATGACCGACTTCAGGTGAATCTTCTTGGTCGTGACCAGCGGAAAACCGTCCGCCAGATCAAAGCGCAGCTGCGCGCCAAAGAGGCTGCGGGTGCCAGTGCCGGTGCGGTCCGTCTTAACCGCCCCATGCTCCAGAATCTGCCGCATCAGGTCGAGGTAGGGCTGCATGGCCACAGTGTAGGCAACGGAAGGTCGGTTGGGTTCGTCCCACCCCTGCGCGGCAACCCCTTGCGGCTCCTCACTGGCCCTATCCTGGCGGACATGGCCCGCAACAAACCCGATCCAAGCTGGTACGCCCCGCCCAGAGCCGCCGATCCCTGCGTGCTGTGTGGCCGCGAGGCCCCCAACATGACCGACCACCATCTGGTTCCTAAATCGCAGGGGCGGCGGCAGGGCGTCAAGCTGGGCGAGATTCCCACCGTGCGGATGTGCGCGGCTTGCCAGGGCTACTTGCAGAAGACCTTCAGCAATGCGGAACTGGCGGGCGAGCTGAACACCGTCGAGGCGATGCTGGAGCGCGAGGACATCCAGCGGTTCGTGGCCTGGGTCCGCAAGCAACCGCTGACCAAGGGCGTGCGGGTCCACTAAGAGCCGGAACAGGAACTCTAAAGGGCGCGGTAAACGCAGCTTTCAGCCAGCGGGCGTCCCTGCCCCGTAGACTGCCGGCATGAACCCCGTCAAGACGGCCTTTAAGCTGGCGCTGCCCGTGCTGGAGCGGGCCGTCCTGGCCGCGGACCGGGCCATTAGCGGGTACGTCCAGCCGCGCCGGGCGCGGGGCAAGCTGATCCTGCAGCCCTACGTGGGCTGGGGCACCCCGCACAGCGTGGAGTTAACGGGCCGCGTGCTCCTGCCGCGCACCCTGTCGCCCCCAACCATCGGGGACCGACGTTGGCGCAATTTCGTGAACAGCATGCGCCGCCTGTTCTCCCGCGAGGTGGGCGGTGCACGGGTCAGCGGCGTGCTGGACGGCCTGAGCGTGAGCACAGTCAGCGACTATGATGGCTACTTCACGCTGACGTTCACACCCCTCAGCCCACTGCCCGGCGGCTGGCACGAGGCCGTGCTGAGTCTGGAAGGCAAGAGGAGCCAGGCCCGCGCCCGCGTGCAAGTCATTGACGAGGCCCGCTTTGGGGTCATCAGCGATCTGGACGACACCGTGATCCGGTCGGACGTGACCAGCCTGCCGCGCATGCTGTTTACCGCTCTAACCGGCAACGCTCGCACCCGCTCGCCGTTTCCGGGAGTGGGGGCGCTGTACCGCGCGCTGGCCCGCGAGGGCGTGGGCCGCAACCCGGTCTTCTACGTGTCCAGCAGTCCGTGGAACTTCTTCGATCTGCTGTGGCAGTTCCTGGATTACCGCCGTATTCCGCTGGGACCGATGTTCCTGCGCAGCTGGGGCAACGGCCTGCTGGCCGGACACGGCGGCCACAAGCATGGGGTCATTACCCGCCTGTTCGAGCGCTTTCCAGACCTGAAATTCGTGCTGATCGGTGACAGCGGCGAGCAGGACACCCTGATCTACTCGGAGGTGGTCCGCAAATACGCGGGCCGCGTGCTGGCCGTGTACATCCGCGACCTGACCGGCGCGTTCCGCGACGAGGGGGTGCTGAAGCTGCGCGGCGAACTGGCCCGAGCAGGCGTCGATCTGGTGCTGGCCGCCGATAGCCTGAACGCTGCCGGACACGCCATGGCGATGGGCCTGATCACGCCCGGCGAATACCGGAGTGTACTGGTCAGCGTGACTGGCCCCACCGAACACTGAACCCCGAATCCCGCCCTGTGTGGGGTCTGCACACCACGCGAAGCGGCCAGGTCAGCTCTATTTTGCAGGCGATGTGATCACCGTCCGCAGGGCATCCAAACGAACGCCCCACCATTACGGCGGGGCGGGCTCTGGAACTCAAATTCAGAGCTCAGTCTTTCGGTGCGTCCAGGGTCTTGGGCGGCTTGCGGGGCTTGGTTGTGCCGGGCATGTTGGGGGCTGCCTTGGCGATCACGGTCTTGCTGCCCCCCGCGTTGCCTGCGCCTGCAGCCACGGTGGTTTTCTGGATGCGCTGCCCAATAGTGGCGGTCTCGGCCTCCACCTGCTTGTTGATGATCACCTGCTGCACGATGCCGATCAGGGTGGACACGATGATGTAGATGGTCACGCCTGCCGGGAAGGTCAGGGCGAAGTACAGGAAGATCAGGTAGATGAACGCCTGCTGGCGGAACATCTGCGGGTTCTTGCGGGTCATCACGTACAGCTGCCCAATGTTCACGATCAGGTACAGCAGCGCCAGGATGTAGAAGGGATCGGGAATCGCGAGGTCCGGCAGCCACAGGAAGCCGCTGTCGAACTCGAAGTTGCGGATGGTGGACCACAGCGCGATCAATACCGGGAAGGGGACGAAGGTAGACAGGCAGCCTGCCGGGTTGAAGTTGTACTCCTTGTACAGCCGCTGCATCTCGGCCTGCATGGCCACCTGGGAATCACGGTCCTTACGGTCCTTGTACTTGTCCTGAATCTCCTTGATCTTCGGCTGCATCACCTGCATGCGCGCCGTGGTGCGGCCCTGCGCCTGCATCAGCGGCCACATGATCGCCCTCAGCAGCACGGTCAGCAGCAGCAGCACCAGGCCCCAGTTGCCCACCACCTTGTAGATGGATTCCATGATCTTGACGATCACCAGACTGATCTGACCGAAGATATTGGGCTGGAACAGGCCCGGCAGTTCGGAGTACCCGCTCTGATAAAGGTGAATCAGCTCGTTCTTGCCGCCGTAGATTTCCAGATTGCTCGCGGCCGGCACGCTGGCGGTGATCAGGCCCTGTGCGCCCCCGGTCAGCCTGGCATTGACGGTGGTCTCGCCCTGCGGGCGGATAATCAGCGCATGCGCCAGCTGATTGGGCTTTTCCTGCAGCGCGGCGTACTGGATGTTCTTGATTTCCAGCGTACCGCTGCCCTGCACGGCGGCGGGTTCACCCCCGATGGGCACCGCCT
The DNA here is from genome assembly GCF_014201875.1 of Deinococcus humi. Taxonomy (NCBI): domain Bacteria; kingdom Thermotogati; phylum Deinococcota; class Deinococci; order Deinococcales; family Deinococcaceae; genus Deinococcus; species Deinococcus humi. Next base: position 62,695 of record NZ_JACHFL010000015.1, read on the forward strand.
TCACGCTGGGGTTGTCGGCCTTGCCCAGACCGGGGAACAGCATGTCGACGTTCGCCGGGCCGCCGGTCACGTCCGTCTTGAGGTCAATCTTGAAGTTACGCGGATGCAGCGTGACGGTCTTGGTCACCGAGACGCCGTTTTGGGTGTACTGAAAGACAGCGGTCTGCTCGTTGGCTGGCAGGTCCGTGTTCAGCCGTGGCTCCGTCGTCTCGGCAGGCTGCGCCGGATCAAGGCCGCCGCCGGTCAGCGCCAGCGCCTTGCGGTCCCCCACCATGTTGACCAGGCTGGCCTGCGTCTTGAGTCCGCTGAGATCGACGCTGCCGTCGGCCTTGCGCTTGATGTAGGGCGTGCCCGCGTAGCTCTTGACGAACCAGCCGATGACCTCGCCGCGCGCGTTGAACACCACATCTTGCAGGTTACTGGTGGCGATGTACTCATCGCCCGGCTGACCGTCGTAGTCGGCCTTGATCCAGTCGGAGGTGATGGCCTTGCCGAAAACCGGCAGCGGCCCGGTCTGCCCGCAGCCCGTGAGCAGCAGCGCGCCCGTGGCAGCGATCAGAGGAAGTAACAGTCTGGGTTTCATCAGGATACGTGTCTCTTTTTAGGGGAAGGGCGTTTCTGCTGGGGCGATGATGAGGGGGCCGGAGGCGGAACGTTGCTGGCCTGTGGCGGGGTGGGCTGAGTGGCAGCGCGGGGTCCGGCAAAATGCTCAGGCACCGGATCGTACCCCCCTGGCACCAGCGGGTTGCAGCGCAGCACCCGCCAGGTGGCCAGCCAGCCCCCCCTGACCGCACCATGTCGCTCGATGGCCTGCGCCGCGTACTCCGAGCAGGTGGGCGTGAAGCGGCACGTCGGCATCGGCTTGCGCGGCGACCACACCCGCTGGTAGTAACGAACGGCCCCCACCAGCCCGCGTGAGGCGAGGCTCACGGGCGGTCCTTGGGTGGCGCAGGGGGAGCCGAGGTCACCCGTTCAGATACGCGCCCGGAGCGTCCGGGGTTTCCGGACTTTCCCCCACGCTTGCCCTGAGCGGGCGCTTTGGCAATAGCGCGGGCCAGCGCGGCCTGCAGGTCAGTGAACGGCACGGTCAGCACGCCTGGATTGGGCAGCAGGATGGCGCGGCACGGCGGCAGGCCCCCCGGCAGCGTTCGCAGGGCTTCGCGCACGCGCCGACGAACGCGGTTGCGGTCCACAGCGCGTTTCAATGTCTTCTTGGACACCACGATGCCCATAATCGCGCGCGGCTGCCACGGCTCGCCGTAACGCGGGCGGTATTCCGTCAGGCGCAGGGTGAATAGTGGATCGCGCACTGCCGCGCCGTGGTTGCGGACCTTGCGAAACTCGCGGTCCCCACGCAAAGAATCCAGCGCCACCGGACGGCGGGGCCGTGCCTGCGTGGCGCTGGGCTGTTCAGGATGGACGATGGTGTCCTGCTTCCGTCGGCCTTACTCGTCGGCGACGGTCAACTGGCGGCGGCCCTTGGCACGGCGACGCGCGAGGATGTTGCGGCCGGCTTTGGTCTTCATGCGGGCGCGGAAGCCGTGGGTCTTGGCCCGCTTGCGGACGTTGGGTTGGTAAGTACGCTTCATGATCGTTCTCCTTCCAGGCGGCCCACCCGGTTGTGCCGTGGGCGCGGCCAGTTCTGCATGGGCTTGCCCGGTAAACGCAGCAAGTCCCGCCCCCGCTCGGGGGCAAACTGGAGAAGTGTAGCATGTTGGCACAAGTCGGGAAAAGGGGGGAGGCTGCCCCTCACAGCAGCACTGGTCTTTCCCTACAAGATCAGCGACAGGACAGGCATCTTGAGCTTCGGATGGGCCTGGGAAGGCAAAAGACGCGCCCGCCGCGCGCTCAGCAGTTACAATTTTCATCGTATGGACCCTCAGCGCACGCCCGATTCCTGGAACCATGCACCATGACCCCAGCGTCCACCCAGGAGCAGGACTCGCCCCTCCCCCTGTCGAAGGACACTGTGACCCTGCTTAACCGCATCGAGCAGGACTGGCAGCGCATGCGGCCCGAGCTCGACGCCACGCCCATGCTGACCGGCTTGCTGCTGGACCGGCTGGGCAACGCCTTCGCACGGCATATCGAGCAGACCTACAGCGAGGAAGGGATCAATCCGTCCAACTGGGACCTGTTGCTGACATTGCTGCGTTCCGCACCGCCGCAGGGGCTGACCCACACCGAGCTGAGCGAGCTGACCGCGATCTCCGGACCGTCCATGACCAACCGGGTCACCCGCCTCCTGGACAAGGGACTGGTGGAGCGCGTGGTCAGCGAAAAGGACCGCCGCTCGGCGCTGGTGCGCCTGACCCCGCAGGGCCGCGAACTCGTCGAACGCCTGTTGCCCCAGCACCTGGAGCGCGAACAGCAGGCCTTGAGCGTGCTGAGCGGCGAGGAGCTGAACGCGTTGACCGCAATCGCCAGGAAGCTGGTGGAGCATCTGGAAGGGGGATTGGCCGCAGAGGACACGAGCGCGCAGGGCGGAACCTGAGACGCTGACCCCTCAGAACAGACGAAAGACGCAGCCCACCTGATGGACAGGAGGCTGCGTTTTCGTTGCTGCCATCTACCCACTTCACGCCAGTAGACCGCCAGGATGGAAAAACCGCAAAGGCAATAGGGCAAACGATGGCTCACTTGCTGTCCCTGAATTGTCCGATAACAGGTCACAGGGATCCATATCTAAATTTTACAGAGTGAAAATAAATTCTATATGTTGACAAATAGACGTCTAAGTTTTAACCTGATTTCACAGATTCAGAGGAGGAAAGCGGATGGCAAAGATGCGAGCAATCGAGGCGGCGGTGGAAGTCCTCAAGAAGGAGGGCGTGAATATCGCCTTCGGCGTTCCCGGCGCGGCGATCAATCCGCTATACGCGGCCCTGAAGAAGCTCGGAGGGATCGAGCACATCCTGGCCCGGCACGTTGAGGGAGCCTCGCACATGGCCGACGGTTACACCCGCGCCAGGGCAGGCAATATCGGCGTCTGCATCGGCACCTCCGGCCCTGCGGGCACCGATATGGTCACCGGCCTGTACGCGGCCATCGCGGACTCGGTGCCCATCCTGTGCATCACCGGACAGGCCCCCCGCGCCCGCCTCTACAAGGAGGATTTTCAGGCCGTGGACATCGAGAGCGTCGCCAAGCCGGTGACCAAGTGGGCGGTGACCGTACGTGAGCCCGCGTTGGTGCCCCGCGTGTTCCAGCAGGCCTTCCACATCATGCGTTCGGGCCGCCCCGGTCCCGTGCACATTGACCTGCCCTTCGACGTGCAGATGGGCGAGATCGAGTTCGACATCGACACCTACGAACCGCTGCCCGCCTACAAACCGCAGGCCAGCCGCGCGCAGATCGAGAAGTCGCTGGAGATGCTGTTCGCCTCCGAACGCCCGCTACTGGTGGCCGGCGGCGGGATCATCAACGCGGACGCGTGCGAGGAATTGGTGCAGTTCGCCGAACTGACCGGCATTCCCGTGATTCCCACGCTGATGGGCTGGGGCAGCATTCCCGATGACCACCCACTGATGGCGGGCATGGCGGGCCTTCAGACCTCGCAGATGTACGGCAACGCCACGATGCTGGCATCCGACTTCGTGTACGGCATCGGCAACCGCTGGGCCAACCGCCATACCGGCAGCGTGGAGAAGTACACCGAAGGGCGCAGGTTCGTCCACATCGACATCGAGCCCACCCAGATCGGGCGCGTCTTCGGTCCCGACTACGGCATTGTGTCCGACGCGGGCGCGGCCCTGAAACTGATGGTGCAGGTGGCGCGCGAGTGGCGTCAGCAGGGCCGGCTGCCCGATTACGGCCAGTGGGCCGAAGCGTGCCGCGAGCGCAAGCGCACCATGCTGCGCAAGACCCATTACGACAACGTGCCGATCAAGCCCCAGCGCGTGTACGAGGAAATGCTCAAGTCCTTTGGGCGCGACACCGTGTATGTCAGCACCATCGGGCTGTCGCAGATCGCCGCCGCGCAGTTCCTGCACGTATACGGGCCGCGTCAGTGGATCAACGCCGGACAGGCTGGGCCGCTGGGCTGGACCTTGCCCGCCGCGCTGGGCGTGGTGGCCGCAGACCGCAGCAAGACCGTGGTGGCCCTGAGCGGCGATTACGACTTTCAGTTCATGATCGAGGAACTGGCCGTGGGCGCGCAGTTCAAGTTGCCGTACGTGCATGTGCTGGTCAACAACAGCTACCTGGGCCTGATCCGCCAGTCGCAGCGCGGCTTCGAGATGGACTATCAGGTGCAGCTGGCCTTCGAGAACATCAACGCTCCCGAACTGAACGGCTACGGCGTGGATCATGTGGCCGTCGCCGAGGGCCTGGGCTGCCGCGCCATCCGCGTGACCCAGCCGGATCAGATCAAGGATGGACTGGAGGAGGCCAGGGCCCTGGCCCAGAAGTTCCAGGTGCCCGTCGTGCTGGAAGTCATCCTGGAGCGCGTCACCAACATCAGCATGGGCACCGAGCTGGACAACGTGGTGGAATTCGAGGCACTCGCCGACGAGCGTCAGGACGCGCCCATGGCAATTGCAATGCTGGACTGATCAGGAGGGTTGTGGGCTGGGGTCAGTGCGATTCACTGTGCTCCAGTCAGGTCCCACAGGCTCTTGAGCCCTTCGCCAGGTCACCAACCACAGCCCCTCCAAAGGAGTCTTATGCCCAGATACGCTGCCAACCTGACCATGCTGTTCCAGGAACACGACTTCCTGGACCGCTTCGACGCGGCGGGCCGGGCCGGGTTCAGGTTCATCGAGTATATGTTCCCCTACGCGTTCGAGGCTGCCGAACTGCGCGCTAGGCTAGACCGGAACGGGCAGACGCAGACGCTGTTCAACCTGCCCGCGGGCGACTGGCCCGGCGGAGACCGTGGCATCGCCGTGCAACCGGGCCGGCAGGACGAATTTCGTGCGGGCGTGTACAGGGCGCTGGATTACGCCGAGGTGCTTTACGCGGGCGTGCAGGGGCCAAAGCTCGTTAACGTTCTTGTGGGCAAGGCCGACGCCGACGAGGCCACCACCCGCAAGACTGTCGTGAGCAACCTGCAATACGCCGCCGACAGGCTGGGAGAAGCCGGGCTGACGCTGATCGTCGAGCCCTTGAATCCCTACGACGTGCCGGGCTTCTACCTGTACGGCACGCAGAACACGCTGGATCTGCTGGACGCAGTGGGGCGCGACAACGTGAAATTGCAGTACGACTTCTACCACATGCAGCGCGTGGAGGGCCGCCTGACCGAAACCGTGCGCGCCAACCTGGACCGCATCGCCCACATTCAGCTGGCTGACGTGCCGGGCCGTCATCAGCCGGGCACCGGGGAGATCAATTACCCCTTCCTGCTGGCCGAGTTGGATCGCCTGGGCTACGCGGGCTCCGTGGGCCTGGAATACATCCCCGAGGGACGGACGGAAGACACACTGGGCTGGCTGAAACAACTGCAGGAAGCCTGAGTGTCTCGGACCTGCCGCCCACATTCCAATTGAATCAGGAGGCCACACATGGCACAGAAAGAAACCATCGGATTCATCGGCCTGGGCATCATGGGCAAGCCGATGGCCCTGAATCTGATCAAGGCCGGGTACGCCCTGACCGTCAACAACCGCACCCCCGAGGTGATGGAGGAACTGGTGCAGGCGGGTGCGCGCGCGGCCCACAGCGCCCGTGAAGTGGCCGGGCAGAGCGACATCATCATCACCATGCTGCCTGATTCCCCGCAGGTGGAGGAAGTCGCGCTGGGCGAGGGCGGCGTCATCGAGGGCATCAGGCCGGGTGCGCTGTTTATCGACATGAGCAGCGTCTCCCCGAACACCTCGCGCAAGGTTCAGCAGGCCCTGTCAGCCAGGGGGGCAGACGCGCTGGACGCCCCGGTCTCTGGCGGACAGGTGGGCGCGGAAGGCGCCACCCTGAGCATCATGGTGGGCGGCAGCGAGGAGTCTTTCAACCGCGCCAGGCCGGTATTTGAGGCCATGGGCAAGAACATCGTCCACATCGGCGGCCCCGGTGCTGGACAGGTCACCAAGATCGCCAACCAGATCGTGGTGGGCCTGACCATCCAGGCCGTCTCCGAAGCCATGACGCTGGCGAAGAAGTCCGGCGTGGACGCGGGTAAGGTGCGCGAGGCGCTGCTGGGCGGCTTTGCCCAGAGCCGCATTCTGGACCTGCACGGGCAGCGCATGCTGGACGGCAACTTCAAGCCGGGCTTCCGCATAGGCCTGCACCGCAAGGATCTGCGTCTGGCGCTGGAAACGGGCCGTGAGGCAGGGGTGCCGCTGTTCGCCACTGGCATCGCCGCCAACATCATGGACGCCATGATCGCGCAGGGCGACGGTGATCTGGACCACTCCGGCATGGCGAAGTTCTACGCCCAGATGAGCGGCATCGAGTAGGGTGGCAGTCCCACCCCAGGCGGGACGCAGCGCACGCCTTTTTGCGTCCTGCGTCCCGCTTCTTCACAGGCCCAAAGGAAGCTGCCATGAACATCCGCTCACTGCTGGAACACGCGTACCGCGCGGCATTGGAGGCCGCGAGTCCGGCGCGGCTGCTGGCCCCGCACCTCGGTGGAGACAGGCCCGATTTCATCCTGGCATTCGGCAAGGCGGCGCTGCCGATGGCGCGGGCCGCCCTGGAGGCGTATCCTGGAGTGACGGCCCTGGTTATCGCTCCCCGCGGCACCGAGCATGTGGAGTTGCCAGCTTCCGCCACGCTGATGCTGTCTAGCCACCCGGTTCCCGACGATTCCAGCGCGGCAGCGGCAGAAGCGGCGCTGGAGCGGCTGGGCGCACTGCAAGAGGGTCAGCACGCCCTGGTGCTGGTGTCCGGCGGGGGAAGTGCGCTGATGGCCGCGCCAGACGGTGTGACGCTGGAGCAGAAGGGGGCACTGACCCGTGAGCTGCTGCGCGCCGGGGCCGACATCGGCGAGATCAACACCGTTCGCAAGCACGTGTCGCGCGTCAAAGGCGGGCAGTTGGCGGCGGCCACCCGGGCAAGGGTCACGGCCCTGCTGATCTCCGACGTGGTGGGCGACGATCCCTCGGTAATCGCCAGCGGTCCCACGGTGCCGGATGCCACGACCTTTGCTCAGGCGCTGGCCGTGCTGGACCGTTACGGCATCGCTGCCCCGGCAGCTCGGCAGCATCTTCAACGGGGCGTGGACGGCCAGATTCCCGAAACGCCGGATACATTGCCACACGTCACCAACACAGTCATCGGCTCCAATCGACACCTGCTGGAGGCGGCGCAGGCTTACATCGAGGGGCAGGGCGTGCGGGCGGTGATTCTCTCGGACAGCTTCGAGGGCGAGGCGAGCGAACTGGCAAGGGCGCACGCGGCGGTGGCCCGCAGCGTGGAGCGCTTCGGCAATCCGGTGCAAGCACCTGTGGTTCTTCTCTCGGGGGGCGAGGCCACCGTGACCCTGCGCGGCGTCGGCGTCGGCGGACGCAACCAGGAGTTCGCGCTGGCGTTGCTTCTGGCGCTGGGTGAGAACGGTTTCCATGCCCTCTCCGCCGGTTCGGACGGCGTGGATGGTTCCAGTCCAGCTGCCGGCTCTTTCCTAACCCCCGACAGCCTCCACCGGGCACGGGCGGCGGGTCTGAATGCCCGCGACTTTCTGGAGCGCAACGATTCCGGTTCCTTCTTCGCCGCGCTGAACGACGCCCTGATCACCGGCCCCAGCGGCCACAATCTCAATGACCTGCGACTGATCGGGGTGGGGCTGCCGGAAGACTGAATTTCAATTGCCACTAAAAGAGCTATGATTCCGAATCCACTAATAGGATTCGGTCTTTTTTATTACACTCCAATGTGGAACTTAAGCCCTTCACAGACTGTATTGCGGAGTACGTCACTTTAAGAGAAAGCCACTTAGGATGCGTCATCAGAGAGAACGCAATACAGTCTCGATGTTACATAAACGAGACGTTCTCTTTAAATTGCAGTCGGTTTTGGCAATCATGCAGTTCATTCACAGGGAGGAACAACCATGAAAAAGATGCTTCTTTGCACCACCCTTCTGTTCAGCGGCGTGGCCGTTGCTGGCGGCGGAAGTTCCATGCCTATGGGCAATACCATCGCTGCAATCGTGTCGAACGATCCCAACTTCAGCACCCTGCTGGCCGCCGTGAAGGCCGCCGGTCTGGTGGAGACCCTGAGCAGCCCCGGCCCATTTACGGTGTTCGCCCCCACCAATGCCGCGTTCGCCAAGATCCCGCAGGCCGACCTGAATGCGCTGCTCAATGATCCGGCCCAGCTCAAGGCAGTGCTGCTGTACCACGTCGTGCCCGGCAAGGTGACCGCCTCGCAGGTGACCGGGCTGACCAGCGCCACGACAGTGAATGGAGCGGATCTCAATGTTTCCACCAACGGCGGCACGGTCATGATCAACGACGCCACGGTCACCAAGGCCGACGTCATGGCGAGCAACGGCGTGATTCACGTCATTGATACCGTCCTGATGCCCTGAGCGTCTGTGATCACCTGGGGAAGAAGCTTGCGGGCCTCTTCCCCTTTTGTCATTCGGAGAGGGAACCTTTCATGACCGCACTGAAACACCTGCTGATCTCAACCAGTCTCGCCGCGCTGGCCAGTCTGCTCACCGGCTGCGGACCAGCCGAGGCCGAGGTGGTGACGCAAGCCCCCCCTGTCGTGGCGGCCACACCGCAACCCTCCAGACCCGCCCCTATTCTGTCACAACCGCTCAGCCAAGCCCCAGCCGCTCGGGACGCCAGCCAGCTACCGTCGACGAAACAACCGCTGACACTGGAACTGCGCTGGACCGTACCCGAGCCGCGCCTGGTGGGCGGCAGGGTGGAGCGTCCGCTGCTGAACAGGGCGACCAGCCTTACACTGCTTTCCGCTCAAATCACTCAGATCAGGGAGAGTGGCGGACTGGAGGCCATCCGGCAGGAACTGGATGGAATCTATGCTGAGATCGAGGCCCGGCAGCCGCGTGACATCCGCTTTCGCCAGATCGGCAAGGCCTGGGTCGGTGAGGCCCGTACCGGCTGGCGGGTGGAGCGCAAGGCCAGCGAGGCGGCGCTGCTGAGGGCGATCCAGGCCGGCGAAACGCGCAGCGCCCTGAACATTGCGCTGGAGGCGCCGGCCCGCAGCGTGCGCTGGGCCGCCGAGAAGGGGCTGACCCACCTGGCGAGCGGGCAGTCCAGCTTTGCGGGCAGCCCTGATTTCCGGGTGCACAACATCCGCACCGGGGCGGGGCGGGTGCAGGGGGAGTGGGTCGCACCGGGTCAGACCTTCAGCTTCAATGCCCTGATCGGCCCGATTAGCTCGGTCACGGGGTTTCAGCCCGGCTACGTGGTGACCGGCAACACCCTGTCCACCGAGGACGGCGGCGGCATCTGCCAGGTCAGCACCACCGTCTTCCGGGCCGCCTTCAAGGCCGGGCTGCCGATCACCGAGCGCCATGAGCACTCGTATCTGGTGGGCTACTACGAGGAACCGGGCCTGGACGCCGCGGTCTACGCTCCCGGCAAGGATCTGCGCTGGAAGAACGACACCGCCGCGCCGCTGCTGGTGCAGGCCACGTGGGACCTGAAGGCCGCGACGCTGACGGTCAGCCTGTTCGGGGTGGACGATGGGCGCCGGGTCCGCGTCTCTGAACCCGTGATCAGCGCCCGCAGGCCCGCCCCCGAGCCGACATTCATGGTGGACCGCACTCTGGAGCAGGGCAAGGCCCGGCGCGTGGACATGCCCGCCGCCGGCATGAAAGCCGTGATGACCCGTACGGTCACTTTCGCAGACGGCCAGCAGGAAAAAGAGGAGTTCGTCAGCCGTTACAAGGCCTGGGGCGGCGTGTTCGCGGTGGCCCCAGGGGATGAGCGCCTCCGGTAGGTCTGGGTGGGCTGAACCTCCTGCCGCTCTCCGGCTCCCAGCCCATGTAGCCTGAACGGTGTGAGCGCGAGCCTGCCTTTACCCCATCTTCGTCCAGACTCCCTGACACCCGAAGCGGAGGAGCAGTCTCTGGGCCAGATGCCCCTGACCGTGCTGGTGGGCGTGACCGGGGTGGGCAAGAGCACGGCGCTCAATGCCTTGCAGAGCCTGGGGGGGCACAAGGTGCTGCCCAACCGCCGCGAGGTGACCGACGCCGTGATGATCTGGCCGCTGGCAGGCCGCGCCGTCACGGACCGCGAGGAACGTTTTGCCCTGACCGCGCAGTACCGCGCCGCCCACCCTGGCGGCATGGCGCAGGCCCTGGGATCGCTGCTGGCCGACACCCGTTACTGGGGACACGCACCCCTGTTCGACGGCCTGCGCGGACTGGACGAGGTCCGTTACGCTGCCCGCAATTTTCCTGGGTGGCGTTTTGTGGCTCTGGGCGCACCCGACGCTGTGCGGGTGCGTCGCCTGCTGGGCCGTTCGGACGGCTTCGATCAGGTGGCCGGAACCTTGCGGCCAGACGGCAACCTGCGGGCCGAACTGGGGAAGCTATCCGGCGTATCTGCCGTTTTCAATGCTGAGGAACTGGACGCCCTGGCCGCGCTGGAAGGGCCAGAAGCCAACGCCAGCGGGGTGCTGGCGAAGGTGCGCATTGTACTGAGCGAGCGCCGCCAGTACGATCCCGCTGCCGCCGAGGCCTTTTTGCGAACCCTGCCGCCGCAACGGGCGCTGATTCTGGACACCGTGGCCCTGACCCCGGCGCAGGTGGCGCGGGCCGTGCAGGATTGGGCATGAGCGGTCCCGCCACTGCTCAGAGCGGCGTCACCGTGCGGCGGATCGAGGCCATTCCCTACCGGTTGCCGCTGACCTCGGCGCTCGCCTGGGGCGCACACTCCGCGATGAACGCCGCCGAACATGTGCTGGTGCGCGTCATCCTCTCGGACGGAACGGTGGGCCAGGCCGAGGCCACGCCGCGTCCCACCATCTACGGCGAGACGCCCGGGAGCGTGGCGGCGATCCTGGCCCACCTCTCCCCCGCCCTGACCGGGCTCGATATTGCCGACGAGGACGGTCTGAACCGGGCGCGCAACAGCGTGGCCAACAACCAGACGGCGCGCGGAGCGCTGGACATGGCGCTGCACGATGCCCGCGCGCGTGCGGGAGGCCAGACCCTGTTCGACACCCTGATGGGACCAAACCCGCGCGTGCGCGTCAGCTTTATCCTGGGGCTGAGCACGCCCGCCGATATGCTGGCTGAGGCTGAACGGGTGGTGGCGGCGGGCGTGCGCTGCCTGAAGGTCAAGGTGGGCCGAGACCACGCCCGTGACCTGACCGTGATCGCCGAACTGCGCCGGGCTTTTGGTCCCGAAGTGCTGCTCTACGCCGACAGCAACGAGACCCTGAGCGCCGAGAGCGCCCCCTCCGCCCTGAACGCCATGCGGGAGGCCGGGCTGCTGTACGTGGAGGAGCCGTTACCGGTGCGCCAGCTCCGGGCACGGGCCGAGTTGCACAGCCGCAGTTCGTTGCCCATCGTGGCCGACGACAGTTGTTTTACGCCCGCCGACCTGAGCCGCGAACTGGACTTCGACACCTTCGACGTCCTGAACGTCAAGACCGCCCGCAACGGCTTTACCGACGGCGCGTGGATGCTGCGCGAGGCGGCGCGGCACGGCAAGCGCGGCATGGTCGGGTCCCAGGCCAGCACCGGGCTGGGCACGTTGCACGCTGCCCTGCTGTCCACCCACGCAGAGGTGACCGAGCCGTGCGAGCTGAGCTTCGTGCTGAAGTTGCAAGGCGATCTGCTGAATCAACCCATCACATTCCAGGATGGCTGGCTGGACGTCAATGGCCTTAGAAACCACGCCGTAGACTCTTCCAGACTGGCGCGCTACCGCCTCTAAGTCCACTTCAGGCAGAGTGGACATCTTGTCTACGTTCTAATTCTTCGTAACTTGAAGCACTTTCATCGTCCCACAAGACTTCTATCCAGGTGACAGACCTGTCAGAAAACAGGAAGGATAATGAGTTATGGATCAAGGAATGCTCAACGCCCTCGTGTTGCCCCTGCTGTTCAGCATCTGCGGCGGTCTCTACCTGTATGTGCGTTTCCCTGAGCGCCGTCCGCGGGCCCTCCTGGTCATGACCCTGTTTCAACTGGTGGGCGCCTACGGCTACGCCACCTCTCCCGATGAGGGTCTGTTCGGCCTGCTGATTCTGCACGCTGCGGTGGTGTTCGTTCTGCTGGTGCGCCACCTGCAGGCGCCCACATTGATGCCCGGCAACACCAGCCAGTAACCGCGCCCAGCGCATTTCCATCAAAGAGCAGGCTGAAAGGACGGCGGCGACCCGCATCTGGGGTCGCCGCCGTCCTTTCTCTAACGCTTACGGCAGGGCGGCGCGCACGGCGGCGGCGGCGTCCAGCAGGGGCAGCCCGCCCGTACGGTTGACGCTCCTGAGCAGCAGCGTGCGGGTCTGCGCGGCGCTGAGGCCGGGGTTCACCCCGCGCATCAGGGCCGCAACGCCGCTGACCATCGGGGCCGAGAAGCTCGTACCAGCCTCCAGTTTGTAGTTGCCGCCGGAAGCCAGAACAGGAATGTCCAGGGCCAGGCTGTCCCCCTGACACTGGCCGCTGACCCCTCCCGGCGCGACGATGTCCAGCGCACGCGGGTGCTGGGCGTCGGGACGAGCGCTGTAACACGCCAGCTCGCCGTCGCGGCTGCCTACTGCCCCGACCGCGATCACGTCCGGGTGACTGGCCGGGTAGTACACGCCTTCGTCCGGCGTGTTGCCCGCCGCCGCGACCACCACCGCCGATTTCGTGGCGTTCGTCAGCGCGGCGTCCAGCACCGCGTCCCCCTCAAGGTCCGGGGCACCCAGACTGATGTTGATCACCCTGGCACCCTGCTGAACGGCGTAATTGAGTCCTGCCGCCAGATCCGCCGTGCTGCCGGAGCCGTTGCCGTCCAGCACCGCGACGCTCAGCAGTGGGCCGCTCCAGACCACACCCGTCAGGCCCAGGCCATTGTTGGTGTTCGCGCCGATCACGCCCGCAACCTCGGTCCCATGCTCGCTGACATTCAGATCGTCCCGCGCCGGGGCGGGCAGCAGGCAGGACACGACGCCGCTCAGGCGCAGGTCGGGATGGCTGCGGTCAGCGGCCGAGTCCAGGACGGCGACCCTGGCTCCCACTGGTGTGCGCCCAGCGGCCCCCAGCGCGTCCCAGGCGGCGGGAACCCTGGTGCGCGACAGGTAGGTCTGGAAGACGTTGACCCTCCTGTCGCCCACCCTGATGTTCAGGCCCGCGTTGCCCGGAAAGGCCGGATCGTTCGGCGGATTGCCGGGCTGGGCCAGTGCGCGGTACACGTAGTTGGGCTGGACGCGCAGCCCCGCCGCCTGCAGGCGCTGAGCGAAGGCGCGGTCGCTTTCGCCCGCCGGGGTCCGGGCCAGTTGCACGCCCGGCCCGACTGCCTGTCTCTGTACGCCCGACAGGGCACCCAGGGCCTGAGCGCTCAGCGTTCCAGCGGCGCGCTCTGTGAGCAGCAGCACCTGACCGGGCACTCGCGCCGCGCTCCAGTCAGCCCTGGCCTGCCCCCAGTTCAAGGGAGCGACTCCCAATGAAGCGACGCTTCCGGACCGGCAGGCCAGCGGGTCCGGGGCCGGACTTTGTTCCGGGCAGGCAGTGAGCAGGAGCGGCAACAGCAGGGCGGGCAACAACACACGGTGGGACATGATCCAGGCTACAGGGCGGGGGTCTGAGACGCGTGGGATCAGCCGAGGACTCTCTCTGTCCTCAAGCCAATTCTGCGTCTCATACGTGTGAAACAGTCCGTAACGCCCAGCTCCTCAACCCATCCCACTGTGAACGGCAGCGGGTCGCGATAACCCCCTGACAGGTCACGCCGCTGGCCCCATGCTCTATCCGCGCCTGGCACAGTTCTCACGACGTTACCCGGCCAGCACATTGAGGGGAAGCCGAGGCAATCCACCCGTACCCCTTCCCGAAGAGGTTGAGCGCCTGAACAGGTTCCTGTCGCTCACCGCTGGCGCCCGCCCCCGTAACCTCTCCCCCCCTTTGACGTGGCTGTCTGCTCCAGACTGGCGGCGTGTCCGCGTCCGCCACCTTTTCCCACCCCTTCCGGGCGTATTCGCCCGCCGATTTCCATTTTCCGCTGCCGGAAGGCCACCGCTTTCCCTATTACAAGTATGCGGGGGTACGCGAGGTGTTGCGCCCGCACCTGCCCGTGCTGGACACACCCGCACTGAGCTGGACGGACGCCGCGCGTGTCCACGATCCGCAGTGGTTGCGGCGCTGGCGACGGGGCGAGGTGGACCGCGCCGAGGAACGTGCCCTGGGCCTGCCGTGGTCTCCGGAGATGGTGGAACGTTCACGCCGCGCCGCTGGCGGCTCGCTGGCGGCCCTGCACGACGCCGTGAACACCGGATGGGGTGCCAATCTGGCGGGCGGCACGCACCATTCCTTCTCAGACCGCGCCGAGGGCTTCTGTCTGCTCAACGACGCCGCACTGCTGACGCGGGTGGCGCTCGACGACGGTCTGGCTTCACGGGTGGCGGTCATCGATCTGGATGTGCATCAGGGAAACGGCACGGCGGCCATGCTGGGTGCAGAGGCGAGGGCCTTTACCCTCAGCGTTCACGGCGAGCGCAACTACCCGTTTCGCAAGGAGCAAAGTTCGCTGGACCTGGGCCTAGGCGATGGCGTGAACGACAACGAATATCTGCAGGTCCTCAACAGACAGGCCCTGCCCGCCATTGAGGCCTTCCGACCCGATCTGCTCGTGTTTCTGGCGGGCGCGGACGTGCTGGCCGGGGACCGCTTCGGGCGCTTCGCCCTGAGCCTGGAGGGCCTGCGTGAGCGCAACCGGGCCGTGCTGGGCTGGGCAAAAACATCGGCTGTCCCCGTCGTGACCGTCCTGGCGGGCGGCTACAACAGGGACCATAGCCTGACCATTCAGGCGCATGCCAGCGTGGTGCTTGACGGCCTGGATGTCTTCGGGTAATGCCCACACCACGATTTAAGCGGGCATTGCATTTGGTCATTCTTCATACTGTGCCTCCTGAACGTTCTATGTTTGTTCAAGGCTTGTACACTCTCTGTACGAAAGGCTGTTCAGAAGGAGGCGTCAGGTTAGGCGCTTAGGTTCGACTCGGGTGAGCGGAACTCCTTTTTTCTGAAATGCCCCTTGTCCCCACAGGAGCGATCATGACCTACGCAGCCCCGTCCATCAGCAGCCCCAGCGCCCACGCCGATCTCTCCGCCCGTCAGGTCCGGCGCGGACAGACGCTGTACTACGCGGGTGATTCTTCACCCAGCCTGTACCGCCTGGAAAGCGGCCTGATGCGCGCCGTGCGGCTGACGCCCCAGGGCCGTAATCTGACCGTCCGTCACATCCACCCCGGCGACATCTTCGGCGAGGAAACCCTGCACGGACAGTCCCGTGCCCATCAGGTGGTGGCGCTCACCGACGCCGCGCTGACGCCGATTCATCCCGAGCACCTGTCCGCCGCCGAACTGTGGGACCTAACCCGCAGCCTGAGCGCCCAGCTCCAGCGCATGATGACCGACGGCGTGCATATTCAGGACGGCGACCTGCGTGAGCGCATCGCCCGCTATCTGCTCAACCTCGCCGACAGCACCCTGGGTGGCCAGCACGCCGACGGCGCACGCTACGTCCGCGCCACCCATGAACTGATCGCCGAGGGCACCGGGGCCACCCGTGAGAGCGTGAGCAAGCTGATCGGCGAGATGCGCGACGACGGACTGCTGCTGCCCGCCTACCGCTGTCTGACCCTGATTGACGAGGAGCGCCTCAAGGGCCTGAGCGGCTATCACGGCTGAGCGGCTTTGACCCACCTCTTTCCTCTCCACAGCGTTGGAGAGGATTTTTTTGCCCTCACCACCAGCCACGCCGCTTGAAGTAGAGCGCCAGCAGCCCGCCGATCAGCAGAAAGCTGCCCCAGGCCAGGGCATAGCCCAGCGGCCACTCCAGTTCCGGCATGACCCGGAAGTTCATGCCCCAGACGCCCGCCAGAAAGGTCAGCGGCAGAAAGATGACGCTGACGGCGGTCAGGGTCCGCATGACCTCGTTCATGCGCTGGTTCTGCAGGTTCAAGTGCAGGTCCAGCAGACTGGTCAAGAAGTCGCGCAGGCCGTCCAGACGGCTGCTGGCACGGTTGAAACTGTCCTGAGCGTCGCGGTAGCGCACCAGATCGGCAGGTGTCTCGCCCATATAGCGAGCCAGGGTGGCGGTGGCCTCACGGGCGTCGCCAGCGAGGCGGCGGCCCTGCGACAGCAGGTGCTTAACCTCGAAGATATCGGGCACCGGATTGTCGCGCCTGTCCCGAAACACCCGTTCCTCCAGCATATCGGTGCGTGCCTCCAGCGCGTCGGCCAGCGTGAAGAAGGTGTCGGCGGTGTGGTCCAGCAACTCGTAAATGACTTCGGCGGGCGAGTTGAGGTTCTCACGCCCCACCAGCGCCCAGACGTTGCGCAGCGCCTCGGTGCCGCTAGTGCTCAGGGACAGCGCCGCCTCTGGAAAGCCGAAGATGCTGATCCGCTCGGTGAAATCGTCCTCCTCGGCGGGGTGCGCGAAGGAACGCACGGTGATGAAGGCGTGTTCGGGGTACTGCTCGGCGCGGCTCCAGTGGCCATGTTCCAGCACGTCCTCCAGCGCGAAGTTATTGAGGGGAAAGGCGGCCTGCAAACGGGCCAGTTCGGCTGGGGTCACGTCCTGGGCATCCACCCAGACGCCCTTCGTCTGCCCGGTCCAGTCAAAGGACTCTCCGTTCGCAAGGTACTTGGCACGAATCATGGGGCTGATGCTACGCGGCGCACACACACAGAACATCCTCCAGACACGCTCTATCCTTTCACCCATGACGCCCGCACTGTGGTTCTCGTTGATGCTGGGGGGCGCGCTGGGCGCAGCCTGCCGTCAGGGAGCGGTGCTGGCCCTGGCCCCGCTGGTGGCGCGCACGGGTTTCCCCTACGCCGTGCTGATCGTGAATGTGCTGGGCTCCTTCCTGCTGGGTCTGACGCTGGCGCTGGCCGGACGCGGCATGGTGTCGGAAGCAGTGCGGGTGGCCTTCGGCACCGGCGTGCTGGGTGCCTTCACCACCTTTTCCACTTTCAGCACCGAGCTCGACGCCCTGTTGCTGCGCGGACAGGCGGTCTCTGCTGTGCTGTACGCCCTGGGCAGCGTGGGCCTGGGCCTGACGGCGGCGGTGGCCGGGCGGGTGCTGGGGACAAAGCTGTGAGGACGCCGCTGTGACACGCAAACGCAAAAAGACCGCGCCGACGCGTCCGCCAGAGCAGTTTCTGGAACTTTCGGAAGTACTGGCGTATATCGGGCAGGTCATCGCGCGGGGCATGCCGGGCGCCGTATGGGTCCGAGCGGAGGTGGCCTCGGTGACCGACCGCCGCCACCTGTACCTGGACCTGGTGCAGCTGGGCGAGGAAGGCGAGGTCGCCAAGTGCCGCGCCACCGTCTGGGCCCGCGAACGCTTCTCGCTGGAGGGCAAGTTCCGGCAGGCAACAGGCGGCACCCTGACGGCAGGCCTGAAGGTCCTGCTGTTCTGTCAGCCGGAGTTTCACCCGCAGTACGGCTTTTCCCTGAACGTGCTCGACCTCTCGCCCGAGTACACCTTGGGCGACGCGGCGCTGCGGCTGGACACGCTGCGCCAGACCCTGGTGCAGGAGGGCGTGTATGGCCTGAACCGGCTGCTGCCCCCACCCGCCGATTTCGCGCGGGTGGCCGTGATCTCGCCCACCGGGGCAGCGGGCCTGGGCGACTTTCGCCGCGAGACGGACGCGCTGGAGGACGCCGGAGTCATCGAGTTCCGGTATCTGGAGGCCACCTTTCAGGGGCGCGAGGCGTCCTCCAGCCTGCTGCGGGCGGCGCAGGCGGCACGCGAACTGCATGAGGAGGTCCCGCTGGACGCCCTAGTGGTCATCCGTGGTGGCGGGGCCGTCACCGATCTGGCATGGCTCAACGATCTGGCCTTCGCCCGCGCCCTGGCCACCTTCCCTGCCCCGGTCATCACCGGCCTGGGCCATGCCCGCGACGACACCCTGCCCGACGAGGTGGCCTGCGTCCGCACCGATACGCCCAGCAAAGCCGCCGGTCTGATCCTCCGCACGGTGGCCGGAGCGGCGGCGGCGGCGCAGGAGGACGCCCGCAGCATCCGCGCCGCCGCCGCGTCCCTGCTGGTGGAGGCCGATGCGGCGGCGTTGTGGGCACGTGGCCGTATCCTGAGCGCCGCCGACCGCCAGAGCGAGACGGCCCGCTCCAACGTGGACGCCCTAATGCGGCAGGCGCTGGGCCTGACCCCTGAACGCACCCTGGCCCGTGGCTACGCGCTGGTGCGGGATGAGGATGGCCAGCCCGTCACCCGCGCCGCTGGCGTGACGGCGGGGCAACGGCTGACGCTGGAATGGCAGGATGGGCGCGTGAACGCGGTGGCTCAGGACGCGCCGTCTACGTCAGGACCCTGAGCATGGCGATCTCGTTGCAGTTTTCGAAGAAGGCGCAACGCTGGCACTCGCTCCAGACCTTGGGATGCAGGTTGGTCTTGTCGATCCGCGTGAAGCCGCACTTCTCGAAGAAGACCTGCTGATACGTCCACGCGAACAGCGCCGGCAGATCGATCGCGCGTGCCTCCTGCTCGCAGGCCGCCACCAGTTGCTTGCCCAGCCCGCGCCCCTGCATGTGGGGGTGGATCGCCAGGCCACGCACCTCGGCCAGATCGGGGGCCAGCAGGTGCAATCCGCAGACGCCCGCCAGTCCACCCGGCTGCCCCTCATGTTCGGCGGCGAAGATCAGGTGGAAATCGCGGATGGTCTCGGCCAGCAGGGCGCGCGAACGCACCAGCATCTGCCCGCGCGCCGCCCAGTAGCCGATCAGTTCGTGAATCGCCTCAATGTCCGACAATCTGGCCTTGCGCCCACTCAGAGGGGCCTGCGGGTGGATGTCGGGAATGGCAATGGAGTCAAGAGAAAGGGTCATGCGCGCCTCCGGCGCGGGCTTGTGGCGCGTGGCCGGTGAATTGTGGACGGTGTTCTCCACACGGCCCACCGGCCACAGGGCGCAAGCCTCTTTACGCCTTGCTGGCCCCCCTGCTCAGATCGCGCATCCAGGTGGTCTGGCCTGGCCGCTCGCCGCCGGAGCGGTAGGCCTTGACCTGCGGGGCGTCGGGTACGTCGCCCATCACCAGGGCCATGGGCACCTGGGTAAAGCCGAAGGTGCTCCAGTCGCCGCCCTTGCTGAACATGTAGACCGCACGGTCCCCACGCCCCTGGGCGTACTCGATGGCGCTCATGATCAGCCGCCGTCCCAGCCCGCTGCCCCGCGCGTTCGGCATCACGGCTGCGCCGCGCAGCAGCGAGGCTCCATCGCCGTGCTCCAGGCCAATGGCGCCAATAGGCTGGCCGCCGCGCTCCATTACCCAGTACGTGGTGCCCGTCGCCATCGCCTCGTCGGTGTCCAACCCGGCGTCGTGAAACACGCGCACCACGGTCTCTTTGTCGCTGGCATTGGCCAGTCTGATCTGAACGTTCTGCTCGGTCATGGGATAGTCCTCCGGAAAAGGAAAGGCAAAGGAAACGGTATTCGCCGAGCGGTCCCGGCGCATAGGAATTGAGAACGTCGGAAGAATAGCGCACGCCCCGCGCTTGCGAATGGCCTCCCGCGTTCATGCCTGATCTCCCCGGTTCAATTCACGCTTCCATGCCTGCTCGTCGTGGATCCAGCCCTTGAGCACCCCACTCCTGACCTGCGGCGTGTCCGGCAGCGCGGCGCTGACCTCGTCCGCACCCACCGGCACGAAGTCGAAGCGGGCCCAGTAGTCCCCGGCCTCCTGGCTGAACAGGTACACGCCGCGGTCGCCGCGCAGGCTGGCGTGGGTCAGCGCCGAGAGCACCAGCGCGCGCCCCAGCCCCTGCGAGCGGGCCTGGGGCAAAACAGCCGTCGAGCGGATCAGCGACACGCCCTCGCCGTGCTCCAGACCGATACAGCCCCCTGGTACGCCGTTGAGGTCCGCGATCCAGTAGGTGCTACCCTCCGGCGTGACGCTGGCGGTGTGGAGCCCGCAGCCAGCGAGCAGCGCGAGGACAGTGGGAAAGTCTTCCGGCGTAGCCTGACGCAGCTTGACGTGCATTTCGGACAGGTTGGAATGGGTGGTGGATATCATGACAGGACCTCTGAGGCGGGAAGGGCAGGAGCGGCGGCCTCGTTCTCGGGTCGTCGCTCACTGGCCGCCACCGCCGCTTTCAGGAAATAACGCAGGCCCGCGCCCGCCGAGGCGTCGGTGTTCCAGCGCGGAATGACGTGCAGGTGAACGTGGGGAATGTGCGCCCCGCCTGCCGGAAAGACATTCCAGCCCACGGTGTAGCCGTCTGGTCTGACGGTGGCGTCCAGATGGGCGCGGACCTCGGCCAGCAGGGCGTGGACACCAGACACCTCGGCGGATGTCAGGTCAAAGACGCTCGCACAGGGACGCCGGGTGACGATGATGCCAGAGTGAAGCAGGCCCTCTGAATGCTGGGGCTGGAGCTGGCTGTAGACGCACAACTCGTTCTGGATCGTGGATCCGGCTCCGTTGAGCTGTCCAGAGTCATCCGGCAGCAGCGGATTCTCCTGCGGGTGTGCCAGCCAATGCGCCCACTCCGCCTGCCGCTTGCCCAGGAGGTTCTCGTCCAGCGTGACCGTCACGTCCATGGGTCAGTCCTCCGCAACCATGCCCAGCGCCAGCCTGGCGGCATCAATCGCCTCCCGCACCCGTTGGGGCGCGGTGCCTCCGTAACTCAGGCGGTTCTTGACGCTCTCTTCCACGGTCAATGAGGCCGCGACTTCAGCGTTCAGCAACGGGTGGGCCGCCCCCAGTTCCCCATCTGTCAGCTCCCACAATTGTCGCCCGCTGCGGGAGGCCAGCCCCACCAGCCCGCCCACCACCTCATGCGCCTCGCGGAAGGGGACACCCTGGCGGGCCAGGAAGTCGGCCACATCGGTGGCGGTACTGTAGCCGCGCGCCGCCGCCTTGCGGGTCTTTTCGGCATGCCACTCGCACTTCGGCATCATGTCGGCATACAGACGCAACACGATACTCAGGGTGTCGTAGCTGTCGAACACGCCCTCCTTGTCCTCCTGCAAGTCCTTGTTGTAGGCCAGGGGGGTGCCCTTGACCACCGTCAGCAGGCCCATCAGGTTGCCGAAAACGCGCCCCGCCTTGCCCCGCGCCAGCTCGGACACGTCGGGATTCTTCTTCTGCGGCATGATGCTGCTGCCGGTGGTGTGCGAATCGGGCAGGGTCAGAAAGCCGAACTCGAAGGTGGAGTACACGATCAGTTCCTCGCTCAGGCGCGAGAGGTGGGCCGACAGGATCGCGCAGGCGCTCAGAAATTCCAGCGCGAAGTCACGGCTGCCCACGCCGTCCAGGGAATTGGCGGTGGGACGGGCAAACCCCAGCGCCGTGGCCACCGTGTGACGGTCGATCGGCCACGGCGTCCCAGCCAGCGCCGAGCTGCCCAGCGGCGACTCGTCCATGCGGGCGGCGGCATCCAGAAAACGGCCCTCGTCCCGCTCCAGCATGGCGACGTAGGCCATGAACCAGTGCGCCAGCAAGATGGGCTGCGCGACCTGAAGGTGCGTGTAGCCAGGCAGAATCACGCCTGCCTCCAGCGCCCGCTCGGCCTCCAAGACCATCACGGCGCGCAGGGCTCGCGTCTGGGCCGCGAGATCGAGTGCGGCCTCCTTGGTAAAGAGGCGGAAGTCGACTGCCACCTGATCATTGCGGCTGCGGGCGGTGTGCAGCTTGCCCGCCACAGGGCCGATGCGGTCTCGGAGCGCCGCCTCAATGTTCATGTGCACGTCTTCACGGTCCAGACGCCACTCGAAATTCCCCGCACGGATGTCATCCAGCACGGCGTTCAGGCCGTCCGTGATCTGCGCAACTTCCTCGTCGGCCAGGATGCCTACCTGTCCCAGCATGGCGACGTGCGCCAACGAGCCCCGAATGTCCTGCTCGTACAGGCGCTGATCGAAGGAGACGGAGGCGTTGAACAGTTCCACGAGGCTGTCGGTGGCCGAAGCGAAACGGCCTCCCCAGAGTTTCTTATCCTTGGTGTTGGTCATCTGGTTTCTCCCAGTCTCAAGAAATGCTGCCGACATACAGGCGCACCAGGGCCAGAAACGCCACGAAGCCCAGCACGGCGCCGCTCGCGCCGATCAGAATGTATTTTCCTGCGCTGGGGCCGGCCGCCGCTGCCCGTTTACACGCCTCGTCGGCCACTGCGGGGCCGAAGGAGCGGACATCGGCCACCAGCACGGCGACCCCGGTGCAATCGGGAAAGGTCACGTAAACGTCGGCGGGCGTCTGGGCGTTCAGCTCCGCCAGCGCAATAGTGTGGGCCGAGATGAACGCTTCGCCGCGTACAGTCTGCAGCGGCTGACCGCCGGGGCTGGTCATGGAGGGTGCGCACGAGGCCAGCGAGCATCCGAGGGCGAGCACGGAAAGGGCAAGACGGACACGGTTCATGACAGACCTTCTTTGATGGCTTTGACCAGAACCAGCGGCGCCGGACTTCCCAGACTGGCAAACGCATATCGCTCGTCGCTTTGCCTATATCCCAGCCGCTCGTAGAACGGCACGACGTCCAGATTGAATTGCGAGACCGCCAGCAGCACGCGACCGAATCCGTGCTGGGCGGCCCGGCCCTCCACCGCCCGCACCAGCGCAGCGCCGAGGCCCTGGCCCCTGGACTGGGGCAGGATGGCAAGGCGACTGAGCGTCAACGTCTCTGGGCCGTCCGGGCGAAAGCCGACGCAACCGATCACCTCTTCCCTATCCACGGCCACAAAGCCGCCTGCGGCGAGGGCGAACAGCGATTCCTCCAGGTCCTTCAGCGTCGTGCGGTTCCAGCTGGAGCGGGCGTCCATGCCCGCCGCCATCATCACGGCGTGGAAGGCGGGCAGGTCAGTGGACTTGGCCGGCCGGATCACGGAGCTTCCAGCGTCAGGCGCATCTCGTTGGTGGGCATGAAACCCAACCTTTCGTAGGTGGGCCGCCCGGCATCGGAGGCGTGCAGGCTGACCTGCTCTACCCCGCGTGCCCGGCATTCGGCCAGCAGAACCCGCATCAACTGCCGTGCCAGGCCCTGCCCCCGCTGAGATGGGGCCACGTAGACGTTCAGGATGTAGGCCCGCAGAGGGGTCACGGTGCGTGGGCTGGGCGGCAGCGTCTGCCAGAGCACGCCCGCCCCGGCCACGACGTTCTCCCCTTCCTGAATCAGGACTCCGGAATACGAGCCGTCGGCCAGAGCGCTGCGAAGCCATACCAGGCCGGGAACCGAACTCGCCTGGACCCGCGCCACGTCGCTGCCCATATCGGTGAACATGGCGTCACGCTGGGCCTGGATGGCTTCGGCGTCGGCGGGGCCAGCGGGGCGCAGGGTCAGGCCAAGGGGAAGGGTCACGCTCAGACCTTCGCCGCTTCCCTGGGCTCAGCGTTCTGCTCAGCCCTGTCCTTGACCCGTGCCTGGACACGCATCCGCAGGGCATTGAGCTTGATGAACGCCCCAGCGTCGTGCTGGTTGTAATCGCCGCCCGCCTCGAAGGACACCAGATCCTTGTCGTACAGGCTCTGCGGCGCTTTGCGGCCCACCACGTCGCAGTTGCCCTTGTACAGCTTCAACCGGGCCGTGCCTGTGACGGACTGCGCGACGTGGTCGATGTAGACCTGCAACGCCTCACGCTCGGGAGCAAACCAGAAGCCGTTGTAGACCAGTTCGGCGTATTTGACGCCCAGAGCGTCGCGCTGGTGCAGGACCTCGCGGTCCAGGGTCAGGCTTTCCACGGCGCGGCGGGCGTGGTACAACAACGTGCCACCCGGGGTCTCGTACACGCCACGTGATTTCATACCCACGAAGCGGTTCTCCACCAGATCAATGCGTCCGATACCGTGCTGACCGCCGATCTCGTTGGCCTTCTGCAGCAGTTCAGCGGGCGAGAACGACTGGCCGTCAATACTGACCGGATCGCCGTTCACGAACTCGACTTCCACGTACTGCGCCTCGTTGGGGGCGTCCTCGGGAGAAACCGTCAGCTTGAACATGTGTGCGGGCGGCTCGGCCCAGGGGTCTTCCAGAATGCCGCCCTCGTAGGAGATGTGCAGCATGTTGGCGTCGGTGCTCCAGGGGTCTTTCTTGGTGGTGGGTACCGGAATGCCGTGCTCGTGGGCAAAAGCCTCCAGATCGGCGCGGCCCTGGAAGTCCCAGTCACGCCAGGGGGCCACCGTCACGATGTCGGGATTGAGGGCGTAGGCGGTCATCTCGAAGCGCACCTGATCGTTGCCCTTCCCGGTCGCGCCGTGCGACACGGCCACCGCGCCCTCGCTCGCGGCAATCTCCACCATCTTCTTAGCAATCAGCGGACGCGCGATGGAGGTGCCCAGCAGGTAGTAACCCTCGTACAGCGCGGAGGAGCGGAACATCGGGAACACGTAGTCGCGCACGAACTCCTCGCGCAGATCGAGGGCGTAGGCGGCCACCGCGCCGGTATTCAGCGCCTTGACACGGGCCTCTTCCACCTCGTCGCCTTGACCCAGATCCGCCGTGAAACACACCACGTCGTAATTGCGCTCGGTCTGCAACCACTTGAGGATGATGCTGGTGTCCAGGCCGCCGCTGTAGGCAAGGACGATCTTGTCGCGGCTGCTGGTGTCGGTTGTGTGGGGGTCTGTCATGGGCTGATTGTCTCCTAGAAAGGTCAGGCAACGCAAAATTCCGGCGCGTGAAAACGCCGCCTATACCCGGAATTCGGGTCAGGCGGTGTCTTTAGCGTCGGGAATTCGAGTTCGGCATTGAGTGTATTGTTATGCGCTAAAGCGCATAGCTATGCATAATCTAGCAGACGAGCAGTAGTGGGTCAAGCTGTTCCAGAGCGCCGAAATGCAGTGATTGGAGCGCCGTCAGAATCTGACGGTACTCCAATTTTTCAGGTCATTGACTGCAAAGGAGACGCCGCAGTCCATACCACAGCGTCTCCTCTACTTAATTTCCATTTCGAAAGAATGACTATTAATGCAGTGAACGCTGCCCTGGGCCGATCGCTCGCGTCCGCATCCAGGATTTGACGCCGCTGGCAGCGGGGGTGTCGTGAACTACAGCTGTCAGAATGCCTGTGCCGAAAGGGCAAACCACCAGCACCCGGTCCCCGAACTCAATCTGCACAGCCTGCATGGGTAGGGTGCCGCCCAGATGGGTGCTGAGTGAGGCCGAGGTGCTGGACAGAAAGCCCAGATAGGCGCCGAGCTGGGCGGGCAGCTGCGCCGAACCCGCGATCAGCTCGCCCTGCTCACCGAACACGCACGACGACAGCACGCCGGGCAGCAGATTGATCCCGCTCACGTATGCCTGCGCCTCCTGGAAGGTCAGTTCCGGGGGCTGCAGGACCGGGGTACTGGGCATCAGATCGTTCGGGCCAGTCTCAGGCACGTCATTGTGGGCGTCTTCCAGCCCGCCGCTGAGCCAGCCCCGCAGAGACGCCAGCAGTTCCTCGGAGCGCAGCGGCTTACGCATGACGTCCAGCACGCCCAGTTCGCGCGCCTGAAGCCGCAGATTCTCCTCCACAACGCCGCTCATCAGGACCACGGCCAGTTGCGGATGGCCCTCGCGCAACTGGCGCGCCAGTTCCAGCCCGTTCATCCCCGGCATCTGCACGTCGCTGAGCACCAGCGCGGTGTCGGGCGTCAGCACTTCTAGCGCGGCGCGGGCGCTGCTCGCCATCTGCACGCTGACATGTGGGGAGAGCAGACGGTGCATGGACAGCAGAACACCAGGACTGTCGTCCACGATCAGCACCGAAGGGTGGGGCGAAGAGGCCGTCATAGTGCCCAGAGCCTAAGCAGGGGGCTGTATCGCACGCCTTACGGCATTCCCCTCTAAAGATGAGAATTTCACAAGGATTTATTAAGGTGCGGACTTCTTCATGAAATCCATTCAGGGCGTGGCCGCCCCTCCCGGCTCTTGCCTGTACCAAGCACTGCCCGCCTCCGCAGGTCCTTCAAAGCCACATTTGCGCCAGCTTCAGGGGCGGGCGTCTGGATCCGGCTGGGCACTGCCTGTGTCCTGTCCCTCGGCGAGCGGGGGCACCGGCGAGGGCCGACCCTCCTCGTCCACGGAGACAAACACGAACGTCCCAGTGGTGGCCAGTTCCTGTTCTCCGGTCGTCATGGTCTCGCGGTACACATCCACCCGCACGGTCATGCTGCTGCGCCCTACCCGCACCACCTGCGCGTCCAGGGCCACCGCGTCCCCCACCCGGATCGGCACGCGGAAGTCCACGCCGTCCATGCGGGCCGTGACCACGTTGCCGCCGCCGTGACGGACCGCCGCGACGCTGGCGGCCTTGTCCATGAGAGACAGAACCCAGCCGCCGAAGGCCGTGCCCAGGTAATTGGTGTCCTTGGGAAAGACCAGTTCCAGCATGCGGGCGCGGCTGCGGGGGGCTGGGGTGACGGCAGGTGGGGCGGCAAGCGGATCAGTCATCGGCCAGAAGTGTAGTGCGTGCCTGACCCGGCCCAGACCTTTCACCCGCGAACTTCATCAATTGGGGGCCGAGCATTTGACACCCCCGCCTGCCCATGACAGCATGTGAGCACGCACAACTTGTACTGCGTTCAGCGCACCAGAGGCACGGCTCAGTCCCGGCCCACGCGACTGGATCACGGAGGTTCATCCATGAAGACCAGACTTCTGTTCCCTGCCCTCGTTCTGGCCCTCGCCGGGTCCGCCTACGCCGATAAGGTGGTCAATATCGGCTACTCCGGCCCCCTCTCGGGAGGCGCGGCCTTCTACGGCAAGGATGTCCAGAGTGGCATCGAGATGGGCATCAACGACATCAATAAGGCGGGCGGCGTGACCGTGAACGGCGAGAAGGTCACCTTCAAGCTCGTCAGCCTGGATGACCGGTACCTGCCCAACGAGACGGCCACCAACGTCAAGCGCCTGACCTCGCAGGGCATCGACATCGTCTTCGTGCCGCATGCCGGGGGCATCCTGACCGTGCAGCCGATGACCACCCGCGATCCCGAGTTCCTGCTGGTGGCCTACTCCAGCGAGCCCAAGATTCTGGAGGCCAAGAACCCGCTGACCTTCATGCTGCCGCCGCGCTACGACAACTACCTGCAGCCCTTCGTGAGCACACAGATGAAGGCCTTCGGCAAGAAGCTGGGCATGGTCGGCACCACCAGCGCCTACGGCAAGCAGTGGGCCGAGGCCGTGACCGGCGAATGGAAGAAGCAGGGGGGCACCGTGGGCGCGGACAACGGCGTGGACTACGGCACCACCGTGGACTACAGCGCCGCCGTGACCAAGGCGCTGTCGGAGAAGCCCGACGTGCTGTTCATCGGCGGCCCCAGCCAGCCCACCGCGCTGGTGGTCAAGGCGGCCCGCGAACAGGGTTTTAAGGGCGGCTTTATCGTGATGGATCAGGCGAAGTTCGAGCAGATGGATCAGGTGGTGCCGGTGTCGTACCTGAACGGCTCGGTGGGGGTGCTGCCCACCAAGGAGTTCGCCGGGACCCAGCTCTTCGTGAACCAGTATCAGCGGGCCTACAAAAAGATCCCCACCAGCGAAGCGGCCCTGAACTACATGGGCATCAACGTGATCGCCAAGGCGATGGAATTGGCCGGGACCACCGATGATCCGACCAAGATCAAGGCCAAGCTGGACGCCGCCGCCAAAGCGCTGCCCCAGAACAGGACCGTCTTCAAGATGCTGGGCGTGACCCCGGACGGACACGCCGATGCCGAATTCCTCATCGCCAGCGTCAAGGACGGTAAATACACCAAGCTGCGCGTCGGCAAGGTCTTCAAGTAAGGCGGGTGGGACGACGCCTCAGGGTCTGCCTGAGTGCCCCGTCCCGCTGCCCGCGCCCCGACGCATCTTTGCGGGGCGCGTTTTGATTGCTGGAAGCCGGAGTGTGGAGACGGTCCCGCCGATAAGCGGCCCCACCTTCCAGTTTCAGTCCTTTCAGTCCCATCGCTCAGGTCACCTCTTCTGACCAAGACCGCCCCGCTCACCCCTTCCGGAGGACTTGCCCCTTGACCACTTTTTTGCAACAACTCTTCAATGCGCTGGCGCTGGGCGGGGTCTACGCCCTGGTGGCGCTGGGCCTGACCCTGGTCTACGGCGTGATGCGCGTGCCGAACTTTGCGCACGGCGGCTTGTATATGCTGGGCGCGTACCTGACCTACGCCTCGCTGACGGCGCTGGGCATCGGCTATGTGCCGTCGCTGATCGTGGCCGCCATCGGGGTGGCGCTGCTGGCCGCCCTGATGGAACGGGTGATCTTCTATCCGCTGAGAAACGCGCCGCATGTGTCGCCCATGATCGCCGCGATTGGCGTGCTGTTCTTCCTGGAGGCCGCCGTGCAACTGATCTGGGGGCCGGACTTCAAGCAGATTGCCGAACCCGTGAGCGGCATCGTGAATCTGGGCGGCGTAATCATTACGTGGCAACGCCTGATCGTGATCATCGCCAGCGTGATCGTCATGGTGGGCCTGAATTTTTTCCTGAAACGCACCCTGACCGGCGCGACCATCGAGGCCATGTCACAGAACCGTGAGGGCGCGCGGCTGGTGGGCATCAACACCAACCGGGTGGGCGCGATGACCTTCGCCATCTCCGGGGCGCTGGCCGCCGTCGCCGCGGCGCTGATCGCCCCCATCAATGCGGTGGCCCCCAGCATGGGCGAGGTCATGAACCTCAAGGTGTTCGCCATCATCATCCTGGGCGGCATGGGCAGTGTGCCGGGGGCCATTGTGGGCGCTTTCCTGCTGTCCTTCTCGGAAGTGTTCGGCGGGTACTACATCAACCTGGACTTTGCCGATGTGATCGGCTTCGCCATGCTGGTGCTGGTGCTGGCGCTCCGGCCCCAGGGGCTGTTCAAGAGGGGCGTATGACAGGGCGACTGCCAGGTGGAGTGTGGGGGTGGGTAGCCGTGTTCGTCCTGGCCGCACTGGTTCCCCTGTTCAGGCCGTCAGGCTACGTGCTGGATATCGGCGTGAACATCATGATCTACGCGATTCTGGCCTATGGCCTGAACGTGCTGCTGGGCTACACCGGGCAGTTGCCGCTGGCGCACGCCGGATTCTTCGGGATCGGCGCGTACGCCACCGGCATTCTGACCCTCAAGGCCGGCTGGAGCTTCTGGCTGGCGTGGCCGGCGGCGGTCGTGATCACCGCGCTGGCCGGACTGCTGCTGGGACTGGTGGCCTTCCGCACCAAGGGGGACACTTTCGCCATCTTTACCCTGGGCGTGGGCGTGATCATCATGCTGGTCATCAACAAATGGGACTCGCTGACCGGCGGCAACGACGGCCTGAACGGCATTCTTCCTCCCGCCGGCCTGGAAGCCCTGTCCAGAAGCGTGGGCCTGAAACTCTCGGGGGGTTTCTACTATCTGGCGCTGATCAGTCTGGCACTGACGGTGCTCGCGGTGGCCCGTGCCCGGGGCAGCGT
The DNA here is from genome assembly GCF_014201875.1 of Deinococcus humi. Taxonomy (NCBI): domain Bacteria; kingdom Thermotogati; phylum Deinococcota; class Deinococci; order Deinococcales; family Deinococcaceae; genus Deinococcus; species Deinococcus humi. The sequence goes on from NZ_JACHFL010000015.1 coordinate 92,123, forward strand.
CTTCGGGCGCTCCCTGATCGCCATTCGCGGCGGCGACGATCTGGCGCGCAGCGCGGGCATCGACGTCTACTCGCACAAGTTGAGGGCCATGATGCTGTCCACTGCCATCGCGGGCTTCGCGGGCGGTCTGTACGCCACCTACGTGGGCTTCCTGGGCTCAGCGGCCACTGGCCCGGTCCAGACCTTCACCATCCTGCTGTACCTGCTGGTGGGCGGGCTGGGCACCCTGGCAGGGCCGCTGCTGGGGCCAGCGCTGCTATACACGCTGGCGCAGAACCTGAAAGGGTTGCAGGACTACCAGTACATCGTCTTCGGGCCGCTGCTGGTGCTGCTGATCATGTTCGCGCCGCAGGGTCTGGTGGGGCTGTGGAGTCGCCTGACGGCCCGGCGCACGCCGCCACCCGCCGCACCACCCACCCAGAAGGAGGCCAGCCGTGCTGGAAGTTAAGGGGCTGGGCATCCGCTTCGGGGGCAACCACGCCGTTCAGGACGTGACCGCCAGCATTGAAGCCGGGAAGATCACCGCCATCATCGGGCCGAACGGAGCGGGCAAGAGCACTTTCTTCAACCTGATTTCAGGCTTCTACCAGCCGACTTCGGGCAGCATTCACTTTCTGGGCCAGGACATCACCCGCCTGGCCACGCACGACGTGGTGGCGCGCGGCATTGCCCGCACGTTCCAGACCACCACCATCTACCGGGAACTCAGCGTGCTGGACAACGCCATGATCGGCCACCGCGTCCGCACCCGCGCCGGGCTGTGGGACGCCCTGCTGCGCACCGGACGCGAGAGGCGCGACGAGCAGGAAAGCCGCGCGGGGGGAATGGCAGCGCTGGAACGCGTGGGGCTGGCCGCGCAGGCGGGGCTCCCCGCCGGAGCGCTGACGCAGGAGGGCCAGAAACGTGTCGGAATTGCGATGGCGCTGTCCAGTGATCCCAAACTGCTGCTGCTGGACGAGCCCGCCGCCGGCATGAACCCCGAGGAGACCGTCAATCTGATGGGCCTGATCCGCGAACTGGTGGGGGGTGGCCTGAGCGTGGCCCTGGTAGAGCACAAGATGAGCCTGGTGATGGGGCTGGCCGACGAGATCCTGGTGATGCATCACGGCCAGAAAATCGCCGAGGGCACGCCCGCGCAGGTCAGCCGTAACCCCGCCGTGATCGAGGCGTACCTGGGCAGCCACGCCCACGGCGGCCAGATGGGTCAAGCCGGGGCCGGGGAGGCGTCCCATGCTTGAGGTCCGGGATCTGAGCGTCAATTACGGCCATTTCACTGCGCTGCACAGCGTCTCCCTGAACGTCAATCCCGGCGAGATCGTGGTGATGCTGGGGGCCAACGGGGCGGGCAAGAGCACGCTGTTCCGCACGCTGTCGGGCCTGCAACGGGCCAGCGGCGGCACGGCCAAGTGGAACGGCACGCCACTGACCGGGGGCAAACCCGAATACAACGTGGCGCACGGCGTCGCGCAGTGCCCCGAAGGCCGTCTGCTGTTCCCCGAACTGAGTGTGGAGAAGAATCTGCGGCTGGGCGCGTTCGTCCACCGCAAGGACACGGCGGGCACGAACCGCGAGTTGGAGCGCGTCTATACCCTGTTTCCTGATCTGGTACAGAAACGCCATGCCCCCGCCGGAAGCCTGTCGGGCGGGCAGCAGCAGATGGTGGCGATTGCCCGTTCGCTGATGGCCCGTCCCTCCCTGCTGCTGCTGGACGAACCCAGCCTCGGCCTGGCGCCACTGGTGGTGGAACAGGTGTTCGCCGCCGTGCAGCGCGTCAACGAGGCCGGGGTCAGCGTACTGCTGGCCGAGCAGAACGCCTTTGCCGCCTTAGGCATCGCGCACCGGGGCTACGTGATGGAAAGCGGCGTGCTGACCCTGCAGGGCACCCAGCAGGAACTGATGACCGATGACCGGGTCAGGAGCGCTTACCTGGGGGTCTAAAGGCTTCTCAGCAGCCAAGCGTTTCACCCTGAGCGCAGCTCTCTCCTCGCCGTCTGGCCGGTCAGCAGGAGCTGCGCCTTCGCCTGCCTTTTCTCCGCCAGCTGCTACAAAGCGCTTCCCCTCTGGCCCGCTACAATGCCCCGGTTATGTCCCGCGTCTTTTCAGGAATTCAGCCCACCGGTGAACCCCATATCGGCAACTACTTCGGGGCCATGCGCAATTACGTCACGCTGGGCGAGCAGTACGGCAAGGACAGCATCTACTGCGTGGTGGACCTGCACGCACTGACCAATCCGGCGGCCTTTGACCCCAGGCTGCTGGCCAAGCGCACCTATGAAATGGCGCTGGCGAATTTCGCGGTGGGCCTGGACCCCAGCAAGGTGGTGTTCTTCGCCCAGTCGCACGTTCCTGAACACCAGGAACTGAGCTGGATCTTCACCAACCTGACCCCGGTGGGCGAACTGGAGCGCATGACCCAGTACAAGGACAAGGCGGGCCAGCTGGAAAGTATTCCCGCAGGGCTCCTGATGTACCCGGTGCTGATGGCCGCCGACATCCTGCTGTATAAGGCTGACACCGTGCCGGTGGGCGAGGACCAGACCCAGCACATCGAGCTGACCCGCGAGATTGCCCGGCGCTTCAACCACACCTTCGGCGAGACCTTCCCGGAGCCGAAAGCCGTGTACACCAAGGACGCCCTGCGGATTCCTGGCGTGGACGGCCAAGGCAAGATGAGCAAAAGCAAGGGCGAGAACAGCACCCTGGGCCTGCTGGAGGACTTGGGCAGTATCTGGCAGAAACTTCGGGCCGCACCGACCGATCCGGCACGTGTGCGCCGCACCGATCCGGGCAATCCCGACGTGTGCCTGATCTTCGATTACCACAAGCTGTTTTCCGATCTGCCGACCATTGAGATGGTGGACGTGGAATGCCGCCGGGCCGGAATCGGCTGCGTGGACTGCAAGAAGGCATTGATGGAAGGCGTGACCGCTGGCCTCTCCCCCATTCAGGAGCGTGCGTCGGAACTGGCCCGGAACCCGGACGACATCCGCGACGCGCTGGCACAGGGGGCGACGGAGGCCCGCGCCATCGCCGCGCCCATCATGGAGGAGGTCCGCGAGAAGGTGGGTTTCCTGAAGCTGTGAGGAGGCCGGGGGCTTGACCGTCGCCGTATCTGCGCCCTCCAGCGGCTTTCTGGTGGAGCTGCCCACCTTCAGCGGCACGCTGGCCGAACTCGCCTCCGCCCTACGGAGCGGGCGCGTCCTGCCCCAGGAGGTGGCCCTGCTGACGCTGACGCGCAGCGTGCTGGCCTGGGTCCAGCAGCTGACCGGGGGCAGTTTTGCCGAGGCGCACCCGGACCTGCTGCCCACCCTGGCCACCGTCATTGCCCTGAAGGCCCGGTTGTTGCTGCCTCAGCCAGAGCCGGAAGCGTGGCACGAGGACGCCCCCGACGAGTTGCTGGAGGAGCTGCTGGAAGGCGTGGAGGCACTGGCCGAATTGGACACGCTGGTGGGTTTTCTGATGGCCCGCCGCCGCGAACGCGAGGGCCTGATCCCGGCGCGGCCCGTGACGCTGGACCTGCCACGCCGCGAACGCCCGCGCAACCCGGCGGGCAGTCTGGCCAAACTGGTCCGCGCCGCGCAGAACGCTGTACGGCAGGTGGACACGCCGCTGCTGTCGCGCGACCGCCTGACCCTGGCCGACGCCCTGCACGCCCTGCGCGCTTTCGGAACCCGGCTGCGCCACTTTACTTTCCGAGGCCTGCCCGCGCAGGACTGGCCGGAGCAAACCACCTACTTCGCCGCCCTCCTCGAAGGCGTCAAGGAGGGCGAATTCAGCGTTCAGCAGGCCGAAACCTACGGAGACATCGCCGTGCAGTCACATCTGGCCGAAAGCTGAGAGGCGGGGCGGCCCCACTTCAGAGTTCGGTCGTTTCCCCCGGCTCCATGATCCGAACCTCCACACCCTGCGCCTCGCCGTCCCGCTTGAAAATCTGGGGATCGCCAGTCAGCGGCGGGAAGGTGGCGAAGTGCATGGGGATCGCGACTTTCGGGCGCAGCAATGCCAGCGTGCGGGCGGCCTCCTCCGGTCCCATGGTGTAGTGATCGCCCACTGGCAGGATCGCGGCGTCCAGACCCCGGTCCCCAATGAGGCGCATGTCGGAAAACAGGCAGGTGTCCCCGGCGAAGTAGACCCGCTTGCCGCCCAGTTCGATCACCAGTCCGGTGGGCATGCCGCCGTAGGTGCCGTCCGGGAAAGAACTGCTGTGCCACGCGGGGGTCAGGCTGACCTTGCCCCAGTCGGCGGCGTAACTGCCGCCGATGTTCAGGCCCACGGCATTGGCCGCGCCGTGCTTCTGGGCATAGCCCCCGATCTCGGCGGTGGCGATGATGGGCGTGCCCGCCTTGCCGAAGGCCAGCGCATCGCCCCAGTGGTCGCCGTGCGCGTGGCTGATCAGCACGGCGCTCAGCTGCCAGGTCAGGGCCTCTTCCAACGTGACCGGAGACTTTGGGTTGCCGGTGATGTACGGGTCGATCAGCAGGCGGTGCTCACCGCTGTGGAGCAAAAAGGTGCTGTGGCCGAGAAAACGGATGTGCATGAATGGTCCTCCTGAAGGGCGTTCGGAAGCGTGGCGGACGGACAGACCGTATAGTAAGCGCGCAACCCGCACGTTCGACCGTCTGCCTGCCCGCAATTTTTCTAAAGGAGTCTTCCGTTCCTCTGATGACCACCCCGTTCGGCCAGATTGGTGTACAGGACATCCTGGACATCGTCGTGGTCGCGTTCCTGATCTATCAGGCGTACCTGCTGGTGGCCGGAACGCGGGCGGTGAACGTGGTGCGCGGGATTCTGGTGTTCGCGGGCGTGTGGGTGGCGGCGCAACTGCTGGGGCTGACCACCCTGAGCTTTCTGCTGGGCCGGGCCGGGACGGTGGGCATCTTCGCGCTGCTGGTGCTGTTTCAGCCCGAATTGCGCGCTGCGCTGGAGCGGGTGGGCCGCCCGCGTGGACGCGACGCCAGTGCCAGCGGGGCCGCGCTGCAGGACCTGGCCCGCGCCATGGAACGCCTGGCCGAGCGCAAGACCGGCGCGCTGATCGCCATCGAGCGCCGCACCCCGCTGGGCGAGTACGCCGAGACCGGCGTGAACATCGATGCCCTGGTCAGTGTGCCGTTCCTGGAGGCGCTGTTCGCCCGCAACGCTCCGCTGCATGACGGCGGCATCATCTTGCAGGGGGCGCGGGTGGTGGCGGCAGGCTGCCTGTTTCCGCTGCAGCCCGCCGACGGCACCTACCGCCGTTACGGCACCCGCCACCGCGCGGCGATTGGCCTGTCGGAACTGACCGACGCCGTGGTGCTAGTGGTCAGCGAGGAACGCGGCAGCATGCGGATAGCCCTGGCCGGACGCCTCGGCCCGGACCTAAACGGTACCGAGTTGCGGGAGCAACTGCGGGAATTGGTCTACGACTATCCGGCGGGCCGCCCCAGTACACCAGTCAAGCCCGGCACAACAGCCAAGGCTGCGACAGCGGAGTCGGCAGACGGGCGGGACGCGGAAGAGGCGCGGGCTGAAGCTGGAGCAGAGGCCCGCCCTTCCCCTAACTCGCGGGCTGAAGTGCAGCCCGAAACACGTTCTGAGGCCCGCAAGGAGGGGACGTGAGCGGCGGCGATTCCGGCACACCCCCGCAGGAGGGGGCGGCATGGCGGCGCTGGCTGGAACCGCGCTACGCGTGGGAGCGCAGCATTCACAACCTCGGCCCGAAACTGCTGGCGGTGGCCGTGGCCCTGACGCTGTGGTTCGTGGCGACAGCGGACCGCCGGGCCAATGTGGAACAGGGCTACGATGTGCCCGTCACGGTGCGCGACACGACGGGCGGTCGCGGCGAGGGCACCCGCGCCACCAGTGACCTGAACCCGGCCACCGTCCGCGTGACCCTGTCCGGGCGCCCCGAACGGCTGCGCGAACTGCGCGCCGGAAACATCGAGGCCATCGTGGACGTGACCGGCGCACCGGAAGGCAGCTTCACCCGGCCCGTGACGGTGGCGGCGCCCAACGGCACCTCGGTCAGTCGCAAGTCGCCGGACACCGTGCAGGGGTTCGTGGACACCCAGCTCACCCGCACGCTGCCCATCGTCCTGAGCGTGGTCACGCCGCCGGAGGCCAGCCTGCCGCGTTACACCGTCACGCCCACAGAGGCCCGCGTGACCGGCCCCGGACGGGTCATCGTGAACGTGTCGAAACTGGTGACCAGCCCGGAGAGCCTGGGTGCCTCCTCCGAGCAGGAGGTGCCGCTGATCGCCTTGGACGAGGAAGGACAGCCCGTTGAAGGCGTGCAGACCAATCCGGCCACAGTCACGGTGCGTCGTCTGGACACTGGGCAGTTGCCGATCAAGACGCTGCCGGTGACCCTGAATGCTCCACCAGCCAACCTGAAGGTCACGGCCCGCAGCATCCAGCCCAGCGCCGTACGGGTGGTGGCGGCTCCCGATCTGCTTGCCCGCCTGCGCGAGATCAGCGGCACGGTGGTCTACCGCCCCGGCAGCTACAGCGCTCCGGTGCAGCTGGCCCTGCCTGCAGGTGCCCAGGCCCTGGAGAACGTGACCGTGAGCCTGAGCGTCGTGCCAGCCAACCCCCCTGTGACCCGCTAAAGGGGACAGGAGTGGGTGCCAGCCTTCCTTCCTAATCTCGAGGTGGTCACCGCCACCAAGTGATGCCAAAGAATTTGTGTGTTCTCAATGAGACTGGAACTGATTCCAACTGTTGTCCAGGTCAACTCAGTGTCAGACAGGCAGCGTATAGTGGCCCAATGATGTGGAGGATCGGCCACATGGCCCGGTGATCGCCTCGTGATTGCCCCCGTTCTAACGCTGCACGCCCACCCCACCGCCTGGACCGGCTGGGAGGAGCGGGTGCGCCTAATGGTTCGGCCCCGGCGTTTTGAGCATGTGGTGCGGGTGGCTGAACTGGCGGCCCAGATTGCGGCGGCCAATGGACTTGATGTGGCGCGTGCCTACGCCGCGGGGATTCTGCATGACGTCGCCCGCGATCTGCCAGACGCCGAACTGCTGCGCCTCGCGCCGCCAGAATGCGAAATTGACGGGCTGCACCCGCTGGCGTTGCATGGCCGCGCCGGACGCAGTCTCCTGGAACGCTGGGGCTACGCGGACCCAGTGGTGCTGGAGGCTGTCGAGGACCATACCACCGGTCCGCGTGGCGGGAACGGGGTGGCCCAGGCGGTGTACATCGCGGATGTCTCCGAACCCGGACGGGGCGTCAATGCCGATATTCGCGAGCTGGCTCTGCAGGACCTGACTGCGGCTTTGGAACGGGCCATCATCTCCAAGGTCAGTTACCTGCAGGGCAAGGGCATTACGGTGCATCCACGTACGTTGCGCTCCTACCACGCGCTGCCCTGCTGCGCCCATCTGGCCGCTTCCTGTCCTCCGGCCGAGCCCGTGACCTCCTCCGCTTTCCGGTGACGACCTCCCCCTCTACGGCCGCACCCCAGCCGAATCGTCCCCTGGCGCGTCTGCGCGCGCTGCAGACCTTTGGTCTGAGTCTGGCCGCGCTGACGTTGGGGGGGCTGGCCCTGCTACAGGGTGCGGGCGGCGCGTCCGGGCTGGCGCTGGGCGCCGGGACCGCGCCGCAATTCACTGTGCTGTTGGCTGGTCGCGACATCGTGTACTGCTACTACCACCAGCCCTGCAAGGATCAGGACAATCCCAAGGGGGCGCTGGAGCCGCCCAACACTGACACGCTGATGCTGGTCAAGGTAGACGGCTCGCGTGTGCGGGTGCTGAACATTCCACGCGACACCAATGTCGGTCCCTTCGATCCCGGTGAACGCCCCAGCGTCCAGAAGATCAACAGCCGCTACGGTTCCGGCGGCCCGGAAGCCCTGACCCGCGCGGTGGAAACGGTGGTGGGCGAGCGGGTAGATTCCTACGTCATCGTCCGCACCGATTACGCCGAGCGGGTGATCGACGCCCTGGGCGGTCTGGACGTGACCGTGCCAGAGGGCGGCATCGAGTGGGTGGACAATGCAGCTGGGGTCAATTTGAAGCTGGAGGCGGGGCCGCACCACCTGAACGGCAAGAAGGCAGTGCTGTACCTGCGTGTCCGCAAAGGCTTTGGGGACGATTACGGGCGCATCGATCACCAGAAGCAGGCGCTGGCGCAACTGGCGGCCAAACTGCGCAGTCCGCGTGGGCTGGCCGCGCTGCCCACCATCCTGGGCGGGATCGGCAACGGGGTGGAAACCAACGCCGATCCCGAACTGCTCACGGCGCTGCGCCCGTACCTGTCCAACCTCAAGCTCAGCTTTGCCACGCTGCCCACCGACACCATTCGCGGCAGCTTTAACCTCGCTGTCAACCGCGACCAGCTTGCCAAACTGTGGGGAGACCAGCCCGTGCCCAGTTCGCCCACGCCGAACGTGAAGGTCAGCGTGGTGGACGCCAGCGGCGCGGGACTGGGCGGGGCCGTTCAGCGCGCGCTGAACACCCTGGGGTATGGGCGGGTGGAGGTCCGCACGCTGCCCGAGAGCCGTGAGGCCAGTCAGGTCTTTACCGACCAGGACGTGGCCGACGCCAATGCGTTGGCCGAGCTGCTGGGCCTGCCGCGCCTGCAGGGTGAGCGTTTCCCGGTTGAGGCGGGCGAGGTTGGTATCCTGCTGGGCGTAGACGCCCGCGACCATCTCGCGGCCCTTTTTCCCTATGCCCAGTTGCAGGCACCGCCACCCGTCACGCCCAGTGCTTTACCGGCGCCCAGTGCCCCACCCCCCACGGAGACCCCATGACCCTGAATACCAAAGCCAACGCCCCCGCCAAATCTTCCAACCGCGACACCGACCAGCGCCAGTTGCGCGCCATTGTGGACGCCGCCCGTGAGCGCCGCGCCGAGGACGTGCGCGTGCTGGACCTCTCGGACGTAAGCAGCACCCTGGAATACTTCGTGATCTGCACGGCCACCGCCGGGTTACAGCTCAACGCCGTTCAAGAAAATATTCGCAATAAGGCGATGGAGTCAGGGTTGCCGCGTCCCAGCGTCGAGGGCCCCAGCGAGCGCTGGCTGCTGCTGTCCTTCGGCAGCATCGTGGTTCACATCATGACCAAGGAAGCCCGCGAGTATTACGACCTCGAAGGGTTGTGGAGCGATGCCCGCACCCTGGAATTTCCTGAAGACTGAGGGCGATTTCAGAGCACAAGGAGGGGCAGGCCACTTGGCCTGCCCCTCCTTTGCATGCTGAGGACAATCAGCCACCAGCCCCTTCCTGGGCGGTCTCAGCCTGCCTCCAGCGCCTCGCGCAAGCCTTCGGGGAGTTCCTGCGTGACCCGCTCCAGGGTGCGCCCGGCAGCGGCCCGGACCATCTTCTCAAAGGCCGCGCCGCCCCAGCCCTGAGCGTCGGGAGTGGCTAAGTAGGCACGGAACAGGAAATTGAAGGCCACCTCTACCGCCGTTTCGCCGTTGCCGGCAGCCTGCACGCCCTCCAGCACCTGGGCCTGCCCGGTGACCTCCACCCAGGCGCGTTCGCCCGCGATGGGCTGAGGCGTGAGCGTCGCGCCGTCGGGGGTCTGCGTCAGCACGCAGAGGAAGGGCAGATCAGCCTCGCCCAGCACCGGAAGCGGCACCAGCAGCTCGCCGCGCACCTGATCGCCATCAACTTGCAGACCGCGCAGAAAGTGCAGGCGGGACAGGGCGCGGGCCGGGTCACGCACGAAAGCCAGGGTGTCCGCCGACGAGCCGGGGGCCTGCAGGGTAAAGTGCCGCCCGGCCTCGATGATCACACCGCCACCGGGCGGGCGGACGCGCTCAGTCCACCCACTCGATCACCACGCGGCCCTCACTGACGGCCAGCAGCAGATCGGCGTCGTTGGCGCTACGCAATCTGGGCAGATGGGCGAAGCGCGGCGTGGCCGAGGCGTAGCCCAGACGCACGATCACGTCATCGCTGACCTCGTCCTTGCCGATGCGCCAGACCAGCTGACCGCCCAGGGCATCCAGTTCCTGCGGCAGAATGCCAGTGGGCAGGTCCTCCGGCCCGGCGCTGGAACCTGGTGGCGGCGAGTCGCTCATGAGACCATTGTACCCGCCGGGCCGGGCGGGGTAGAACGGGAGACGAGATGACTCCCCATGCCTCTGCCCCCACCCTGTCGTGGCGCGAACTGGAAACCCGCGTGGGTCTGGACGCCCTGCCCGCCTTTCACCGCCGCTTTCTGACGTGGCGCGGCGTGGAAAACGCCGAAGAGATGCCCCTGCGCCGCGTGTCCCAGCGGGTAGACGCCGAGCTGAACCGTCTGGTGCAAGCCGGACAGGCGCACAAGCACGAGGACGACTGGCAGCTGGAGCCGGGGGCGCTGGACGGCTTCGGGGCGTATGAAGCCCTGACACCATGAATCGCGCACCGGGGAGCCTGACGTGAGCCTGCGGATTCTGGGGGGCAGCGCGAAGGGACGCAGCCTGAAGGTCCCCGACAGTGCCCGGCCCAGCGGCGCGCGGGTTCGCAAGAGCCTGTTCGATCTGCTGGCGGCCCGGGCGCCGACGGGAACGTTCGTGGACCTGCACGGCGGCAGCGGGGCCATTGGTCTGGAGGCGGCCAGCCGGGGCTACGCAGTCACGCTGATCGAGCAGGACACCCGCGCGGTGGCGGCGTTGGAAGCCAATGCCCGCGCCCTGAACCTGCGCGTGCGGATCGTGCGCGGCGAGTCCCAGAAGCTGCTGGCCCGGCTGGGCCGCTTCGACATCGTGTTCAGCGATCCGCCGTACCAGGCCGATCTTCCCGCCCTGACCACCCAGCTGCTGGGCAGCGACGTGGTGGCGGCGGGCGGCCTGCTGATCTGCCAGCACCCGGACCGCCTGTCCCTGCCCGAGCACCCCGGCTACTCCCGCGAGGTCCGCGAGTACGGCAGCAACAGCCTGACCCTCTACCAGCGTGAGGCACAGGCGGATACAGTGGAGAACGCATGAAAGCCGTTTTCCCCGGATCGTTTGACCCCATCACCAGCGGCCACATGGATGTGCTGACCCGCGCCAGCCGCATCTTCGACTCGGTGACCGTGACCGTCATGCACAACGCCCGCAAGCAGGGGCGCCATCTGTTCACGCTGGACGAACGGCTCGATATCCTGCACAAAGCCACCGGGCATCTGGAAAACGTCGGCGTGGATTCCTTCGGCGGCCTGCTCGTCGACTACATGGCGCAGGAGCAGAAGGGGATCATCCTGCGCGGCCTGCGAGCGGTCAGCGACTACGAATATGAACTGCAGATCGCGCACCTGAATCGCCAGATCGGGGAGGTAGAAACGGTATTCATCATGGCTGCCACCCGCTGGAGCTTTGTGTCCAGCAGCATGGTGCGCGAGATCGCCAGCTACGGCGGCGACATCCGTGAGATGGTCCCGCGCGCCAGTGCCGACGCTTTAAGAGTGAAATACGCGGACGTGTACGACGAGCGGGAACGGACCAGTGCCATGACTGCGGCTCCCCGGGAATGAACAAGAGAATGCGCCAGCCCTGATCAAGGCTGGCGCATCGCCTTGACGTCCCGGCCTGATCAGACAGGGCCAGCCTGTTCGCTCCGCACCTCGCCGCGTTCGCGCATGACGGCGGCCAGCTTGGCAGGCTCCAGCAGGCTGGCGTCCGGCCCGAAGCGGACTTTCACGGCACGCTGCACGAACCAGATCGCCGCGAAGACGCCCACCAGGCTGATGATCAGCCCCGGCACACGCATCACGGCATTGACGGCAGCGATCTGGGCGTTGAAATCGTCGCTGCCGAATCTAGCGGTCACGCGGGCGTAATTGACGACGCTGTTGACCATACCGCCGATTAGATCCACCACCGCAAACACCACCGTGCCCAGCACCAGCCCCCGGTGGACGCCGGGATCACGCATGGCCTGCTGCGTGGCGGCGCGGTCCTCGGGCTTCTCACCGATACTGGCGGCGTCCAGAAAAACGCGGAACAGGGGCACGCTCGTCGCCGCGCTGATCAGGAACAGAATGCCGGTCAGGTAGGAACGCGCGCTGTCCTTGATGGCGTACCAGAAACCGTCCACGTACCAGAAGGCCAGCGCCCCGGAGAAGATCGCGCCGGCCCCACCGATCAGGGCCACTGGGCTGACGTTACGGTTGACACCCAGATCCCACAGCACGTACGCGACCGGAATCAGCGCGGCCAGCAGGTAGGCCCGCACATTGCCCGTCGTCCCACCCCCAAACACCTGATCGGCAATGCTGATGCCGCTGCCCAGCATGTTGGGACTGAGAATCAGAATGGGAATCAGCAACGTGAAGACCAGGTCCCACACGGTTTTGGGCACGCGGGCACGGGTTTTCTTGGGGGGCATGGCAGTGGAATTGGGTTCGGAGGCCGGGTCGCTCATACGGGCCGCATTGTCTCACCCTTGCGTGAGGGCAATGGCGCGGCCCGCACGAACCGTTCCCGGCCCGTCAGGTCGGCATGGAGCGCAGCGTCCCAGTCCTGAGCTTGCAATTCGGCGGTGAAGGCGGGGGCGTTGCGAGGATCCAGTTCCAGCCATAGCACCCCCGTCCGGGCCAGGGCAGCGTGGGCGGACGGCATCAGGCGGCGGGCCAGCGTCAGTCCGTCCGGGCCGGAATACAGCGCCAGCTCGGGATCGTGGCGCACTTCCGGCTGGGCGTGGGCGCGGTCCTCCTCGGGCAGATAGGGCAGATTGGCGAGGATCAGATCGAAGGGACCAGGCAGCGCAGCCAGCAGGTCGCTCTCGACGAACGTCACGTCCAGGGCATTGAGCGCCGCATTTTCCCCCGCCAGCGCCAGAGCGTCACCACTGAGGTCACCGGCTACCACCGTCGCCTCTGGCCGCGCCCGTTTGATCCCCAGTGCCAGCGCCCCGCTGCCCGTCCCGACATCCACCACACGGGGCGCACTGACAGCTTTCAGCTCAGCGAGCGCCAGAGAAAGAAGCCACTCGGTTTCTGGCCTGGGAATCAGCGCCCGCCCGTCTACCCGGAGCTGCACGCCACCCCACTCCACCGTGCCCAGCAGGTGTTGCAGCGGCACCCGGTCCGCCCGTTGAGCGGTCAGGGCGGCAAGGCGCGCAGCGTCAACCTCACCCACCTCTTCCAGGCCCCGCAGCAAAAACGCCGTGGGCGGGAGGCCCAGCCCGTGCAGGATCAGCGCCCGCGCGTCGTGTTCCGGCGAGGGCACGCCCGCGGCCCGCAGGGTCCGAACGGCAGCGGTAAGGTGGTCGCGCAGCTTCAAATCGTCCGCACCCTCATTCCGCACCCAGGCGCTCGACCCGCGTGCCCAACCCGGTAAGCACCTCGTACTCGTTGGTGCCGCCCCACCCGGCCACGTCACCTACAGTGATGCTGTCCGGACCCCAGAAGCGCACCGATTCGCCCACAGCCACCGCCAGTCCGGTCACGTCCACCATGCACTGGTCCATGCAGATGCGGCCCACCACCGGGCGGCGCTCGCCCGCCACGATCACCTGGGCCTGCCCGGTGGCGTTGCGCGGGTAGCCGTCGGCGTAGCCCAGGCTCACGGTGGCCAGCAGCGTGTCGCGCGTGGCCTGCCACAACCCGCCGTAGCTGACGGTCTCGCCCGCGCGGGCCATATGCAGGTGCGTGATCTCGGCCTCCAGGGTCATGATCGGGGTCAGGGGCAGCACGTCTTTCAGGTGCGCGGGCGCGAAGCCATACGACGCCAGACCGGGCCGCGCCAGTCCCATGCCCGGCAGCGCCCCCAGACTCAGGATGCCGCCGCCGTTGGAGGCGTGCGCCAGCAGGGGCGGCAGCTGGGCCAGCACCTGCTGAAAGCGCCGGAACTGCTCCCAGGCGAACGCCAGATCCGGCTCGTCGGCGGTGGCGAAATGGGTGTAGGCCCCTTCCAGCACGCCGCGCTCGGCCAGCCGCAGCCCGATTCGCACAGCGTCCTCAGGACGTGCGCCCAGACGGTTCATGCCAGTGTCCACCTTCAGGTGTGCGCGGGCGTGGGGCGGCAGGTTCTCGGCCTCCTCCAGCGAGGCGACCGGCAGGCGCACGCCCAGATCGGCCAGCACCGGAACCTCGGCGGGGCGCGGCGGCGTGAGCAGCACGACGGGCTTGCCGGGATTCAGACCCGCCAGCGTCCCGGCCTCCTGCGGCGTCGCCACCGCCAGCCCCCACACGTCGGGATGCCCGGCGGCGATGCGCGCCACAACGTCCAGACCGTGACCGTAGGCCCCGGCCTTGACCGGCAGCAGCAGCGGCACCCCGGCGCGGCGGGACAGGGCACGGAGGTTGCCCTCCAGGGCGGCGGCCGACGTGCGGGCATGGGCGCGGGCACTGAGCTTGTTCTGGGGCATCTCAGCGCCGATGCTAGCGCGGGGTGGGCGGCGGCAGGAGGGGGGCGTGTATCATTTTCGCAGTCATGCCCAACGTCTTCTCCCGCCGGTCCGCCTGTCGCCTGCCCGTCCACCTGAGCCTCCTGACCGCCCTGCTGCTCTCACCCGTGGCCCTGGCCCAGACGGTGGCGGCACCGGCAGAGGGCACCCCGGTGGGGGGGCTGCTTCCCCTGGTCTCGGTGGGCGAGAAGTGGATTCAGGACGTGGAGAGCTACACCATTCAGGTCTCCCCGCAGGACGCCGGGAAACCGCTGGGCCTGGAACTGTACTCGCCGACCTTCAATCTGGCCGATTACGTCGACGGGCGGCGCGCGGCGGGCTACTTCGGCGACGAGCTGTACAAGAAGAACGAACCCTTCGACACCACCTTCACGCTGGTGGGTCCCGGCGGCACGGTGGCCGAGCGCCGCTACGGCCAGAACCGTGAGCACACCTGGGACAGCCTGTTCGCGGGCGGCCTGGGGGCCGGAACATACACCCTGCGGGTCAACAGCCGGGGCGACGGCAAGAACTCGTATGCGCTGCGGGTGGCCTCGCCGTTCGCGCTGGAAACCAGCGACTTTAGCGTGAACGCCCGCAGCAACACGCCCGAGCCGCTGCTGGCTGCCCGGTTGAATGTAACGCCCGACTGGGTGGGCAAGACCGTCAGCATCCTGAACTACGACATCGACGGTCCCAAAGAGGCCGAGACCTTCGTGATCCAGCCGGGGAACAAACGCGCGGACCTGACACCCAGTGACAACGGCAAGACCAGCACGGACCGCTTCACCATCACGCCGGAAATGGTGGGCGAGTGGCAGATCTTTATCCGGGTGCTGCCCACCACCAAGCAGTACAGCAACTCGGTGCGCTACTCGTTCCGCCTGGGCGATCAGCCGGTCACGGCGCGGGTGGGCGGCTTCAATCCACCTGCCGGGGCGAAGGTCGACAACCAACTCCTGGTGGACGTGGTCGATCCGCAGGGCCTTCCCATTCCGGGGGCGTCGTATACCCTCGTCGGTACCAGCGGCGTGCGTCCGCAACTGCCACCCGGCTACGTGCCGATCAGCTCCAGCATCGTGCAGGGCACCGGCAACATCGTGTCGCCCACCGAGGTGCGCTACCAGCCGGGCTACACCAAGATCCGCTTCGTGGCCCGGCCCCCGGAAGGGCAACTGGCAGTGGACGCCGTGGCGATCTACGGCGATCAGCGCATTCCCCTGACCGGCGTGCCCTTCGAGGTGGCCGGACGCACCCTGAACACCCCCGCCACGGTGCCGCTCTCGCCCGGCGATTACCCGGTCAAGCCTACCCCGATTCCCGGCAGCACTTTCACGGCGCCGCTGCCGGGCCGCGTCGCGGACGGCACGGCGGGCAAGGTGACCATCGAGTACCGGGTGCTGACCGACGTGACCCTGATCACGGCCCCGGACATCCTGAACGCCTGCGACGTGACCCAGCTGACCGCCAGTGCCCGCACCGACTTTCCGTACCGTCTGCCGGGACGCCTGGCGCTGAACCTGCCCACCGGCTGGACCAGCGATTACCCGCTGGAACTGTCCGGGGAATTCAGCGGGGGCCAGCCGCTGAAGTTGAAGGTGCCCGTGCGCGTGTGCCGCAGCGATACGGCTGAGGCGGTGCTGAACCCGATTGGCCTGCGGATCACCGGGGCGGCGCGGGTTCGTAATCCCGGTGGCGCGAACGTGACCCGCACGGTGCAAAGCGGAGCGCGGGCCAGCCTGAACAAGAGCGTGGAGGCCGGGGCACAGAACTACCAGGTCACCCTAGTCTTCACCGTGGACAGCACCCTGGAAAATGTCCGCCTGATCGATCCGCTGCCCACCGGCGGCGGCCAGCCCAGTGTGCGCGGCCCGCTGCAACTGCAGGGCCCCAGCCTGGCCAACGTCCAGCCGCGCGTGGACGGCGACGCCATTCTGCTGAGCCGCGTGATTCCCGGCACCTACACCCTGACCTATACGCTGTTCAGCGATCTGCCCGCTGACCGCGTGGTCACCGCACCGGACCTGGGCTGGTAGGAGGCGAGGCAGGTGAAAGCGCACGGGCACGACTGAAAATGAGGCGTTTGCCCCAGCCACAGCGGGTGATTCCGGTTAACATGGGGGCATGAAACTCAACCGGGGCCTGTGGTGCGGTCTGATGCTGGGCAGCCTCGGCCTGATGGGCTGCGGTTCGCTGGGGAGTGCCCCCACGCCGGCGGCCGGGGACCTGCTGGGGGCACCGGCCACCCTGAATCTGGGCGGACAGGTGCTGCGACTCACCGCAAACCCGCAACTGTCGCAGGAGATGAACCGTTTCCGCGTGCGGGTCGCCGTGAAGGCCAGTGGCCCGGCCACCCGCGCCGCCGCGCCCGCCACCTTGAAAGTCACGGGCTTATACGTGGTCACGCCTTCGGGCCTGTGGCAGTCGCCTCAGCTAAACGACGTCTCTCAGGCGCGCAACTGCCTCGCCAGCATCTGCGCCCAGGGTAGCGGGGGGGCGAGCGGCTTTGCGGCGGGCGACGACGTGCGGGTGATTGCCCAGTTGAAGGACGCCAGCGGTCGGACCTACTGGCTGCGCGATGCCCAGAGCCGCAACGTCGTGGCCCAGCCGCTGGTCCGCTGACCAGTCTGCAGCCCTACTCCTGATCGTCGTAATGGTGGAGCAGTTCAGCGTCCGGATCCCCGGCGGGGCGGTGGTGACGGGCCACCAGATCGGCCACTCTCGGTCTGGCCCCGGCGCGGGTCAGCAGAGCGGCGCCCAGTTCCGGGTGCTGCGCACGGATGCCCAGCGCCCCCAGCGGCGGCAGCAGCCGGGCCAGTCGGGTGGGCACCAGCCCCACCAGCACACGCTCAGCCACGTGATAGGGGCGCACGCTCTTGCCGCAGTCGTGCAGCAGAGCAGCGGCCACCAGTTCCGGATCAGCCGCCGGATGTTCGCGCAACAGGTGCAGGGTCACGCGGCAGGCGTGTTCGCGGTCACGGGGGTCCATCCCCTGGTACACCCGCCCCTCGCCTGGGGTGAGCAAGGACACGGCCCAGGCGTCGTCGGGGTGGGCGTCCCCGGCGCGCACACTACGCGCCAGCCGCCGTGCCTTGGCTGCATAGCCCAGCGCCCGGCGTCCCACACGGTCAGACAGGCGTCGGGAAGTCATGAGCGGCAGGATAGAGGAAGGCGGCCTGCCAGAGAAAGCATCAAAAGAATGGGAGGCCAGCCCGGTCAGCCGCCTCCCACCCCTTCAAGCCACGACGTTCAGTCCGCTGCCGTCTCTTCTCCGGCCACTTCCAGGGCGGCCAGGGCACGTTCGGCGCTCATGGCCGCGCGGGTGCCGGCGCCGACGCTGGTGCCCAGCTGACGGTAGATGTAGTCGCTGACGTCCCCGGCAGCAAAGAGCAGCGGCACACTGGTGTAGATCTCGTCGGTCACGTCCACATAGCCGTCCTCACGCAGCTTGAGGGTGTCCTTGAGGAAGTCGGTGTTGGGCACGTGGCCGATAAAGACGAACACGCCGTCAACCGCCATGTCCTGCGTCTCGCCGGTTTTGAGGTTCTTGAGGCGCACGCCGCTGACCGCCCCGTCGCCCTGGATCTCCTCGACGGCGGTGTCCCAGATGAACTTCATCTTAGGATTGGCAAACGCCCGGGCCTGCGCCACCTTGTTGGCCCGCAGGGTGTCTCTGCGGTGGATCAGCGTGACCTCATCGGCGAATTTGGTCAGGAACAGCCCCTCCTCCACCGCAGCGTCCCCGCCGCCGATCACCACCACTTTCTTGCCCCGGTAGAAGAAGCCGTCACAGGTGGCGCAGGTGCTGACACCCCGGCCCCAGAATTCTTCTTCGCCGGGGACATTCAGGCGTTTAGGGTTCGCGCCAGTCGCCAGAATCACGCTCTTGGCGCGGTAGTTACCGCCGTAGCCCTTGACCACGAAGGGATAGTGATGATCGCCGGTCTGCTCGATGGCCTCGACCTCGTCCATCTCAATCTTGCCGCCGAACTTCTCGGCCTGCTGCTGCATTCTGGACGCGAGTTCCATGCCGCTGATCGGTTCGGGGAAGCCGGGGTAGTTCTCGACTTCCTCGGTCTGGGCGATCTGGCCGCCGGGCAGCCCCTTTTCCAGAATCAGGGTGCTGAGGCTGGCGCGGCCCGTATAAATGGCCGCTGTCAGCCCAGCGGGACCACCGCCGACGATGACGACATCATAGTCCTGGGTTTGCGGAAGGGTACTGGTCATATGAGAAGCGTACCACCGCCCACTCGCGGCGTTGGTTAAGCACGCACAGTTTACTTTTTAAAGCATCAAGCCCTGCCTTTAGCGGGCCGTCACAGGCACGTTCAGCGTCACCCGCTTGCCATCCGGCAGGGAGACGTCCGCGCTGCGGTACAGCACCTTGCCAGTCCTGTCCGCGATCATGGCGCGAACGGCGTACTTGTGCGCGGCGTTCAGGCGAACCGGGTTGTAGACCATCTGGTACGGAGTGGAGAGGCGGGTGGTGCCGAATTCAATGTCCACCAGCGCTTTGGCGGCGGTCAGGTCGACCAGACTCACCATGATCCGGCCACCCGCAGGCAGGCGCAGGCCCTCGCTGGGGCCGGTCACGCGACCCCTGACCTCGCGGTAGCCGCTGGGGATAGACTCGGCATCGTAATCGTTCCCGGAGGTGCTGACAGGGGCTGCCGGAGAGGTGGCTGCCGGCTTGATCGGCGTTAGGGTCACGCCGCCGATCGTGGTCTGAGCCAGGGCCGGGGACACGAGCAACAGGCCAGAAACGGCGACATAGAGGGAACGGGAAATAGAACGGTTCATGCCTTTATGGTGGGGGATGAGGCTGATCTCTTCGTGACCGGAGGTTCATTCAATCCTGAGCGGTCGCGGCGAATGCCTCAAAAAATACGCTTGAATACTCGCATGCCCATCTCTTCCCCGCTTCTTGACCACGGCGACGCGACCGCGCATCTGAGCCGTGATCCCACCATGCGTGAGCTGATCCTCCGAAACGGGGAGTTGCCTCTGCTGACCCCTACGCCTGATCCCTTCGGCACGCTGATCCGCAACGTGAACGGCCAGCAACTCAGCGTGAAGGCCGCCGCCAGCATCCACGCCCGCTTGCTGGAACGACTGGGCACCCTGAACGCCGCGACGCTGTTGCGGACGCCCGGCGACGAGTTGCGTGCGGCGGGTCTATCGTGGGCCAAGGTGCGAACCGTGAGGGCCATCGCCGAGGCGGAGAGGACGGGCGCGGTGGACTTCGCCCACATCGCCACGCTGCCCGACGAGGACGTGATCGCCGCCCTGGTTCCCCTGCCCGGCATCGGGCGCTGGACCGCCGAGATGTTCCTGATGTTCGCCCTGGCCCGTTCCGACGTATTCAGCATGGGCGATCTGGCGCTGCGCCAGGGGCTGACGCGGCTATACCCGGGGGTGCCAGCCGACGAGGTGCTGGCCCTGTGGACGCCGTACCGCACGCTGGCCGCCCGCTATCTGTGGGCCGACAACCACCGGGTCAGGGTGGGCGGCGGGCCGATGGGCTAAGGAGACCGTGGATCAGCCCTGCGAACCTTCCCGCTCCTGCCACTGGGCGTAGGTCATCCGCGCGATCTCGAAGCCGTCACGCGTGCGGGTGTAGTCGCCCCGGCCCCCCATACGCCCGATCAGGTCCAGCGTCGCCGTGTCGATGTAATGCCGCTCTTCGTCCAGCACGGCGTCGGCACGCAGGCTCAGGCCGATGACCTCTCCAAGGATGATGCGGGTCTTCCCGATTTGCAGGGTCTGCACCTCCACACATTCCAGCGTGGCGGGGCTGGCCCGCACGCGGGGTACGGCGATCCGGACGCCCGGTTCCAGTTCGATCCCCAGCTGGGTCACCTCGGCCACGCCGTGGGGGAAGTCGGTGGCCGTGTCACTCATGACCTGTGCCAGCGCCGCGCTGACCAGATTGACGCTGAACTCGCCGCCCGGCACGATGTTCAGCGCCGTGTCCTTGGGCGTGCCGTCGGCGCGGTCACCGGGCGCGAAGGTCACGATGGGCGGATCGGAGCCCATCAGGCCGAAGAAGCTGTAGGGGGCCAGATTCGGCACGTCACCCTCGCCCAGGGTGCAGACCCAGGCAATTGGACGCGGGACGACGGTCGCGGTCAGCAGCTTGTAGCGGGCCGTGTTGGGCAGTTCGGTCAGATCGAAGTGTCTGAAGGCTGTGGAGGTGAACTCGGGGGACGGGGCCATGCCACAGCGTAGCGGGCGCTAGCATGTGGACCCATGAGCGCCGACCCCACCCCCTCCTACCGCGACGCCTACGCGAGGCTGTCGCGCATCGCCGCAGAGCTGGAAACGGGCGAGGCTGATCTGGACCGCGTTCTGCCCCTGCTGGAGGAGGCCCGCGAGGCCTACGCGCAGTGCCGGGAACGCATTGAGGCCGTGCGGGCGGTGCTGGCCGGTGACTGGGCGGACGGCGCGGAGGATGAGGAAGACGAGGCCTAGGCACGGCAAGCCTTTCCTCGCGCACTTTTCCCCGCGTGCGACGCGCCTAGACTAGGCCCCGATGCTGCCTGCCCGTGCCCCTTTCGCCCGCCTGGAGGGGTTCCTGCGCGACACCCTAGGCGGCGGCGCAACCCGGCTGCACGAGGAGGAGGCCGCCCCGGCCCGCACCGTACCCGTGGGGGAACTGGGCTGGTCTGCGGGGGTGGCGCGCGGCTTCGGGTTTCAGCAGGTCTACGCGCACCAGGCCGAGACGTACCGCTTGATGCGCGGCGGCAAGCACGTCATCGTGACCACGCCCACGGCCAGCGGCAAGACCGGCGCCTTTTTTCCCGCCGTGTTCGACCGACTGGAACGCGATCCACGCGCCACGGCGCTGTTCATCTATCCGCTGGTGGCGCTGGGTCAGGACCAGCGCGACAAGCTGCTGGCCTTCAAGGAACGCGGCGGTTTCGGCTGGGACATCGGGGCATTTCAGGGCGGCGCGCAGGCCACTGCCGCCTTTGCGGACAGCGTGCGGATGGTCACGGCCACCCCTGACAAGTTGCACTGGTCCCTGACCCACCCCCGCGTGCGCGAGTTCCTGAGGAATCTCTCCTTCATTGTGCTGGACGAGGCCCATACCTACCGGGGCGGCTTCGGCTCGGAGGTGGCGGGCATGCTGCGCCGCCTGCTGGAACTGTCGCGGGCGCTGGGAGCGAGTCCTCAGGTGGTGCTGAGCACCGCCACCATCGGCAACCCCGCCGAATTCGCCCGCGAACTGATCGGCGTGGACGCGGTCGAGGTCTCCGAATCCGGCGCGGCGCGGCCCGGCAAGCGCTTCTATCTGGCGGACCACAGAGGACAGCCTCGCCGCTTCTGGAATGCCGTGATGGAAGCCTCACAGCGCTATGACCTGAAGGTGCTGGCCTTTTTCCGGGGCCGCAGCCGGGCCGCGCGGCTGTACGGCACCTACCGGGCCCATCCGCAGTACGCCCGCCACGCCCACCTGTACATGGCCGGCACCAGTGACCGCGAGGGCCGCCTGACCGAGTTCCGCCGCGCGGGCAGCGGCGTGATGTTCGCCACCAACGCGCTGGAGGCTGGGGTGGACATCGGTGACCTGGAGGTGGTCATCATCGACGGCTACCCGGGGTCGCGCATGGCCTTCCGGCAGATGGCGGGCCGCGCCGGGCGAATCGCGCCGGGGCTGGTGCTGTACCTGCCCGCGCTCAACGAGCAGGGCGTGCCGCAGCCCGCCGACGCGTTTTACAGCAACTCGGGCAACTTTCTGGAGCTGCTCACTGGCCCCATCGAGAAGGCGGTGGTGGAAGCGGCCAACCCGTACCTCTCCCCCCGGCACCGCGCCCGCCAGAACGAGGAGTACGGCGCGGCAGGCCTGCGCGGGCCGCACGCGGCCGCCGTGGAAACGCAGAAATACTGGAACCTGCGTGGCGAGGGCAGCCTGAAGTACGCCGTGGTGGAGGTCGCCGACTGGGAACGGCTGGGATTGAGGGCCCTGGACACCCCGCTGGAGTCCCCCAGCCAGCATTACGCGCTGACCGAAAAGCATGAGGGCGCGGTCTTCACCCTCGACGGCCAGGGCTACAAGGTGCTGCGCTGGGAGAAACACCCTGCCGGAACCGCGATCATCGTGGAGAGATTCAGCGCCGAGAACCTGTTCACGCGCGGCCTGTACAGCATCGAGGTCACGCCGGGCCAGATGACGCCGTGGCAGCGGCGCGGGCCACTGGCCTACCGGCACGGCGAGGTCAGCATCCGCCGCCGTTACACCGGCTACCAGATGCTGCGGCAGGTCTTCGAGCGTGTGTGCGTGGGCTGCGACCGCGATCCCGGTCCCGCCGAACGCACCTGCGCCCGCTGTGGGGGCCGCATTCAGGACCGGATGCAGGACCACAAGTTGTCCGAACACCTGTACGACGAACCCACGGAATTGCCGCCCTTTCGCACCAGTGCGCTGGAAATCGGGCTGGATCCGCGCGCTACCGAGCGGCCCAGCGCGGTGGCGCATACCCTCAAACACCTGCTGCAAAAGGTCACGCCGGAGCGGGTGGCCTGCGACGAGAATGATCTGGCCGGGGCATTCCGGGGCGGACACGACGCGTATTTCTTTCTGTACGACGACTGGCTGGGCGGGCTGGGCGTGTCGCGCCGCGCCTACGAACAACTGGACGACCTCCTGATCCGCGCCCTGGCGCTGTGTTCCAAGACGTGCTGCAAGAACGCCGAGGGCTGTTACGAGTGCATCGCCGTCTCGCGCTGCTACGCGCCGTACCTGCCCAGCGGCGAGCGTCGTCCCACCGACAAGCAGGCCACCCGCCTGTTTCTGGAAGGGCTGCTGGGGGTGCAACCCACTCCGGAAGCGCAGGCCGAGGCCGCCGCCCCCGAACCCGCGCCGGAACTCGTGCCGTCGTGGCCCCTCCAGGCGCGGGAAATGCTGGATCTTCACGGCCTCTCGCTGCCTGAGGTCAGCGCCCGACTGGGCATTCCCAGCCGCGAACTGCAGCGGGCAGTCAGTAGCACACAGCCGCTGCGCCTGCACCACGCCAAATTCGGCGACGGTGTGTTCATGGGCGGCTTCTATCAGGGCGACAAGCGCGAGGTCCTGGTCTATTTTCCCGGCGTGGGCCAGAAGCGGTTGCTGCTGAAGTTTGCGGGGCTGACCGTGATCGAGCGGGAACCGGGGGCGGTGGCCCGTTGATGGGCCGCGTCACCCTCCCCTGAAAACCGCTGCTCCTATTTCCACTCCCGCCAGCCTCTTCGCCGCCTCAAGGAGCACTTCGGGCGGCTGCACCAGGGCGAAGCGCACGAAACCCTCGCCGCGTTCTCCGAAAGCCCGGCCGGGGCTGACCACCACGCCGCATTCCTCGGCAGCGTGCACGGCGTAGGCCACGCTGTCGGTCAGGCCGGGCACCCGCGCCCAGGCGTACATGCTGGCCTGGGGCCACTGAACCTCCCAGCCCAACTCGCGCAGGGCCGGCACCAGAGCGTCGCGGCGGGCCTGGAAGACGGCGGTCCCGGCGCGGCCCACCGCGTCAGGCAGGCTCAGCGCCAGCGTGGCAGCCCGCTGAATGCCCAGGTACGCGTGGAAGTCCACCGCGCCCTTCACACGGGCCAGCGCGGCCAGCGCCCCGGCGTCCCCGGCGGCGAAACCCACCCGGAAACCGCCCATGTGGTGGGTCTTGCTCAGCGAATGCAGTTCCACCACGCCATTTAAGCCCGCTTCCAGGGCGCTGGGGGCGCGGTAGTCGCCAAACGTCAGTTCGGCATAGGGGTGATCGTGAATCAGCAGGGTGCCCCGCCGCCGACACCACGCGGCAGCCTCCTCAAAAAAAGCCACGCTCGCCACCGCCGAAGTCGGATTGTTGGGGTAGTTGAGCAGCAGGGCACGTGGCCGCAGGTCCTCTGGAAGGGTCTCCAGATCGGGCAGAAAGCCGCGTTCGGGCAGCAGGGGCAGGGGGACCGTCTTCAGTCCGGCCACCGCCGCCGCCCCCAGGTACGGGGGGTAGCCGGGATCGGGCAGCAGCAGCGTGTCGCCCGGATCGGTGACGGCCAGCAACAGGTGTGCGAGCCCCTCCTGCGCGCCGATCAGCGGCAGGACTTCCGTTTCGGGATCGACCTTGATCCCGAAGCGCCGCAGCAGATACGTGGCGGCGGCCTCGCGCAGCGGCGCCGTGTCACTGAACAGCGGGTAGCGGTAGGTCAGCGGATCGCGGGTGGCCTCGCGCAGGGCTTCAAGCACGGTCTCCGGCGGCGACTGATCGCTGCTGCCGATGCTCAGGTCAATGATGGGCAGCCCCCGTGCCCGCGCCCGCCCCTTCGCCGCGTCCATCAGCGCGAATACGCTGCCTGGCACGGCTCCCGCCCGTGATGACATCCACATGGGAGCAGGCTAGAGCATCCGGGGCAGAGGGCGGCGCCCTGCCGTTCTAAAGAACCTCCCGCCCCGTCCTCACGCGCCTCCGGCCCCAGCCCCGCTAGCGTGCGGGTATGCAAATCAGCCGCACGATGAGCCTGGACCCCATTCTGGACCGTATGGGCCGCGAGGCCACCAGCCTGCACGAGGCCGAGGCCATGCGTGAGGTGCTCGCTGAGCGCTACGAAGGTCAGGACGTGACAGCCATCAACGAGCACGACTGGCTGGAAGCAATGGGCCGGATGGAACAGATCAAGCAGACGGGCAACGAGGGCATGAAATAGGCGAAGGCCCGTTCAATTCTCCCGCGTGACCAGCGTCCCCTGTGTGTCAATCGGAAAGTCGATGACCTGCCCGCTCAGACCATTCTTGGTCAGTACCCCGTTCAAGTAGACGTGGAGCGGCGCGGTGTCCTGGCGGGTGTCGTGGAAGCACAGCACCGTCGGCCCCGCACCGGACAGGGCCGCACCCAGCGCGCCATGCCGCCAGGCGTCGTCCAGGATGTCGCTCAGACCCGGCACCAGCGGGGCACGCCAGACCTGGTGGATGTAGTCCTGCATGGCGTGCCGCAGCAGATCGAGGCGTCCCTGTGAGAGCGCGGCGGCCAGCAGCGCGGCATGGGACAGCGCGTGGACAGCGTCTGCCCGGCTGTACTCGCGGGGCAGCACCGCGCGGGCTTTGCTGGTACTCAGCTCGAAATCAGGAATCAGCACGGTGACGCCCAGGTTCGCAGGTGGGTCCAGGCGCACGTAATGCGTGCCCAGCTTGTCCAGCGTGGCCACCACAATGCCGCCGAACAGCGCCGGTGCGACGTTGTCGGGATGACCCTCCTCACGAGCGGCCACGTCCAGCACAGCGTGATCGTCCAGCGGGCTACCCAGCAGCTCGTTGGCGGCCACAATCCCGGCCACCAGGGCGGCAGCGCTGCTGCCCAGGCCACGGGCCAGCGGCACCTCAGTGGTGATCTCCACGCGGGCAGGCGGCAGGGTCAGGCCCGTGCGCCTGGCCACCAGCAGCATGGCCTGATACACGTAGTTGCTCTCATCGGCAGGGGTGCCTTCCAGCCCCGGCCCCAGCGGTACCACCTGCGTCACGTCGTCCGGCGTGATCCGCAGGGTCGTGTACAGCGGCACACTCAGGCCCAGGCTATCGAAGCCGGGTCCCAGATTGGCGCTGCTGGCCGGGGCACGTACGGTAAAGGCCGTCATGGCGAGCGGCGCCGTTGGGGCAGGCGCGGAACATCCAGGCTGAAAGAGAGAGGGGTAGGCATTCCAGGCACCAAGGAGGGCCTCCAGAACAGTTCACGGGGCCACGCGGGGCCGGGCAGGTCCATGCGCCCATGCTAGTCGCCCACACACAGTGGAAAGGCGTGGAGGTAAGACAAATGCCCGCCGCCGTTTTGTCCCTCCGTGTATCCCCCATAACGTCAAGGCAGAATCAGAAATGAGGAGGGCGGCGCGCCTTTCTGAGAGGATCAGGGCGGTGAAATTGAAGGGTTCACTATTTGCCCTTTGCGCAGTGTTAAGAAAGTGAGTTTCTCCTCAATTGGCGCCTGTCCCCAGTTTCATGCTTCACCCACAACGAGCGTTTCACGTTGGAACTCTAACGATTCAAACAGGAGGTCACGAACATGGGTTGGATCATTACTATTCTGGTGGGTGCGCTTTGCGGTTGGCTGGCAAGCATGATCATGAACACCAATGCACAGCAGGGTGCCATCGCCAACATCCTGATCGGGATCGTGGGCGCATTGCTGGCCCAGTGGATCTTTGCAGGTTTGCTCAATATCGGCGGCGCGAATGCAGCGGGCGACGGCTTCAGCTTCTGGAGCATCATCTGGGGCGTGGTCGGTAGCGTCATTCTTATTGCGATTCTCAAGGCCCTTAAAGTTCTGCGCTAAGCTTCCTGTTCAAATGACCGGACATCCCAGTGGTGTCCGGCTTTTTTGTCCCATGAAGTCACTTTTTGAAGTAAACCTCACTCTGAACAGCGTTTATAGGGCAATGGAATGGGACACCTGCCATCCTCAAAAGTGTCACTCTGGATACAGAAGGGGGCAAGGCGTGTCTCAAGAACAACACAGAACTGCCCACCTCGCCCCCATTTCGCCGCCGCGCTACCTGCTGCGTTCGCTGGGCAACGCAGATGTGATTGTGGAGGGCGTGAGCGTGGTGTGGCCCGCCCGCAGTGCCGAGGAATTGCTGTGGTATCTGCACGCCCATCCGCGAGGCCGGTACCGCCATGACATCCTGGCCGAGCTGTGGGACCTGGAAGACACGCGTGCGGCGGCGAACCGCTTTCGGGTCGCCTTGCACCGTCTGCGCTCCACGCTGGGGCATTCGGACGCTGTGGTGGAGGAGCATGGCCGCTACACCCTGCACGCTGATCTCCAGGCCGCCAGCGACACGTTCGCCCTGCACAGGGCGCTGGCAGCCTCCAGAGACCTGACCGAGCCGCGTCAACAGGAGGAACTCCTCCGTCAGGCCCTCGCCAGCGCAGACGGCGAGTACCTGCCGCACCTCCAGGGTGAGTGGGTGGAGGCCGCCCGCAGCCAGCACCGCTCCGCCGTCGTCGAGGGCCGCCTGACCCTCTCGCTGCTGCATTGTGCCGCGCGTGAATGCCCACTGGCGGCTGCCTCGCTGGTGCGCGCCGCCGAGACCGATCCACTGATCGGTGAGGACCACCACCAGCGCCTGATGGTCTGCCTGACCATGACCCGCGACAAATACGCCGCCATTGAACATTACCGGCGCTACCGCCACTACCTTGCCGAGGAAGTGGGCGATACCCCCATGCAGGATACGGTGGACCTGGCTGAACGCCTGAAAGCCGACGCCCGCCCCTGCGAGCATGGGCCTTACATGCTGACCCGAAACTAATTTCGGTTTTTCCCTACGACACTCAGCGACACATGCCAGCTGTTCAGGACAGAATTCGCGAGGCGATAGAGGCCATTGTCAAGTCCGTTAGGCTCAGTTTCATCGCCCTAAGCCACCCAAGCCTCAGTCCACCTGAACTTCCCGCGCGCGTCTCGACACTGTACCTGTGAACAGAGCCAGCACCTCGCCCTCCTCACCGCGCCGGATCTCCACACGGTAGGTGGCCAGGGTGCGCCCCACGCGCTCCGGCGTGGCGACGGCCACCAGCTCGTCCCCACTTTTTGCGGCGCGAAAGAAACTCAGGTGGGTGTCCACTGCCACCGCCTGCGCCTCCAGGTTGCTGATCACCGCGAACGCCTCGTCGGCCAGACTGAAGATCAGACCGCCATGTGCGGTGCCGTGCATATTCAGCCCCGCGTCGGTGACGGCGGCGCGGACGCGGGTCCGTGCGGGCGTGGCTTCCAGCACGCTCAGTCCCAGCAGATCGGCGTAATTCATGCGGGCAGGCTAGAGCATGGCGCGTTACCCTGGGCGGCATGACAAGGCCTTTGAAGTTCCTGCTGGCGCTGCTGCCTTTCCTGCTGGTGTCGGGCGCGGCGCGTCCGGTCAAGCGTGGCGGGGCCGAACATGCCGGGTAAGCCGGACGTGCTGATCGTCGGCGCGGGGCTGGCTGGGCTGGCGCTGGCCCACGACCTGCAGGTCCAGGGCCGGGGCGTGCGCGTGCTGGACAAGTCGCGTGGGGTATCGGGCCGCGCGGCCACCCGCCGGACCCCACCCTCGGCACCCCAATATTCAGAAGCCCGCCTGGACCACGGCGCACGGTATTTCACCGCCCGTCATCCCCGCACCGTGGCGCTGGCCGAAAGCGGCGTGGCAGCAGGTTGGAACCGCGTCTGGGCGCAGGGTTTTGCGGCCTGGGAAGACGGGCAGATCACGCCCCCGGCTCAGGACGGCCACCCCCGCTACGCCCCACCCGCCGGGATGAGCACCCTGGGCCGCGAGCTGGCACGCGGGTTGGACGTGCAGACCGGACAGGAAGTGAGCAGTCTGGAACGCTTGCCCGGTGGCTGGCGCGTGCATTCGCGTGACGGCGTGGTGGGCGAGACCGAGCGGCTGGTGCTGAATCTCCCCGCTCCGCAGGCGCTGGCCCTACTGGACCCGCTGCTGGACGAGACGGAGGATCTTGAGGAGTTGCGGGACACTGCCGAGAGGCTGCGCCACGTGGCATACGCCCCGTGCTGGGCGGCGGGCGTAGTACTCGAGCAGGACATCGGGGCCAACTGGCCTGCCCTGAGCCTCAAGGGTCATCCAGTGCTGGACTGGATTGCACGTGAACACACCAAACGCGCCGCAGGCCACCCCCCCGCGCTGATGCTCCAGGCCTCGGCGGAGTGGTCCCGCGCCCGGCTGGAACGCCGTCCGGACGAGCTGCTGCCCGAACTGCTGTCATCGGTGGCAGACGTGCTGGGAGAGCAGGTCAAGGTCAACCACGCCTTCGCCCACCGCTGGCGCTACGCCACCCCAGAACGCCGCGTTTCTGGCCCCTGCCGGTGGGACGCGCAGCTTGGCCTGGGCCTGTGCGGCGACGGCTTCACGCCTGACGAGCACGGCCCACGCGTGGAGGCCGCCCTGCTGAGCGGCTGGGCGCTGGCAACACGGATGGGCGGCGAATGATGGGCCTCCCTGGCGCTGGCCCTCTCCGCTCGGTGCTGTATGTTCCCGGCGACAAGCCACGCGCCATTGAGAAGGCCCGGGCGCTGGCTGCCGACGCCGTGATCCTGGATCTGGAAGACGCCGTTGCCCCCGAACACAAGGCCCAGGCCCGCACGAACGTCCGCGCGGCATTGCTGGCCGGCGGCTGGCGCGTCCCCGTCCTGGTGAGGGTTAACGGCCTGGGCACCGTATGGGAACACGAGGACCGCGAGATGGCGCTGCTGTCGGGCGCGTGCGGTCTGGTGCTACCCAAGGTGGAGGATGACCGCGCCGCCCTCGAGTTGTCTCTAGGCCGCCCGCTGTGGGCCATGATCGAAACCCCGCGTGGCGTGCTGAACGCCCCCGCCATCGCCGCCGTACCGGGGGTGGCGGGCCTGCTGGTGGGCGCCAACGACCTGGCCCGCGCCCTGCGGACACGCCCGCACCCGGCCCGGATACCGCTGCTGCATGCCCTGTCGGCAGTGGTGCTGGCCGCCCGCGCCCACGGCAAGGTACCGCTGGACGCCGTGTTCAACGACGTGCGCGACCCGGCAGGCTTCGTCCAGGAATGCGAACAGGGCCGCGCGCTGGGCTTCGCTGGCAAGACAGTGATCCACCCGGACCAGATTGAGGCTGCCAACACCGCTTTCGGCGTGACCGAGGAGCAGGCGCAGCAGGCCCGCGCCCTGCTGACGGCCTGGGAGGAGGGCCGCGCCGCTGGCCGGAGCGTCGTGACCTTCGGCGGCTCCCTTGTCGAGGGAATGCACGCCGACGAGGCGCAGGAGGTGCTGGCCCTGTGGGCGGCCCGCCAGCAAACGGTCATTGATAGACCGGAGGGCAACGACTGACCAGTTCAGGCACTGTTCAGATACCGCTCAACTGCGTCCCCGGCCACCACGCCCGCCAGTAGGAGGCGTAGGCTGCCGTCATGAAGCGCCTCCTGCTCGCCCCGCGTGAACCCGTCAACGCCCTGACCCACTGGGCCGGTGCACTGGCGGCGCTGATCGTGCTGGGGCCGCTGCTGTGGTGGGCGCACTCGCGCGGGCTGGCGCTGTGGCCCTTCGTGGTGTTTGGCGTGAGCATGGTGGCGCTGTATTCGGCCAGCGCCAGTTACCACTCGTTTGGCCGCAACGAGCGCAGCATGTTGTGGCTGCGCAAGCTGGACCACGCGGGCATCTTCCTGCTTATTGCGGGCAGTTACACCCCTATCGCCTACTTTGGCCTGCATGGTGTGTGGCAGAGCGTGGTGCTGTGGGTGGTGTGGGGAATTGCACTGACCGGCATCGCTCTGAAGCTGATCACCATGCGTCTGCCACGCTGGGTCAGCACGCTGCTGTACGTGGGCATGGGCTGGCTGGCGGTGATCTTCCTACCGCAACTGATTCACAACCTGCCCCCCGCAGCGATCTTCTGGCTGGCAGCGGGAGGCGTGTTGTATACGCTGGGCGCGCTGGTTTATGGCACCAAACTGATCAAGGCGCGAGAGAAGGGTTTCTGGCGGCACTGGGGCTTTCACGAGGTCTGGCACCTGTTCGTGCTGGGCGGCACCGGGGCACATGTGGCGATGATGTTCAGCCTGCGCTGAACGAACATCTGCCCGGCATCAAAGCGGGCTGTGCGCGGTCCCCGTGGTATCCAGCTAGACCTAGAGGGCGGATCTGAAGACGCCTTGATCCCCTTCGGACCCGTCACCAGACCGCAGGCCCAACAATGCAGCATGAGCGACAGAACCAAGGACACATCCCCCCTGGTCGGCATTCATGATGAGGAACACCCGACAAGACCTGAGGACACGGAACAGCGCAGCTTCGCCAGCGTTCTGCTCGGCAATGTCACTGATACGGAGGAGCCGGAAGAACGGCCCCATCCGGACGCCCAGGACACCACCGAAAATTCGGAGGGGTAAAGACGCGGCACCCTACCGCAGCGCTTTGACCATGGTGTCCACATCAAAACGGAAGGCTCCCAGGAATGTCGCGCCTGCGCTATCCTGCGGTCCCAGTGCATCGGTATACAGCGGCGGGGCGATCCTGGCACCTGTCTCCTTCGCGAGCGCCTCGGCCAGCCGGGTGTTGACCGTGTTCTCGGTAAAGATGACCTTCGCGCCGCTGGTCTTCACCGCCGAAATCAGGGCCGCCAGTTCGCGTGCGCTCGGCTCACGCTCGGTGCTGAGACCGGGAATGACCGCGCCCACAATCTTCAGGCCGTAGCGGGCCGCGAAGTAGTTCAGGGCGTCGTGATTGCTCACGATCTGGCGTTTGCTGGCGGGCAGGGCGGCAAATTGCTTTCTGGCATAAGCGTCGGCCTCGCTCAGTTTCCTGAGATAGGTGGCCGCATTGGCGGCGTAGACGGCCCTGCCGGACGGGTCGAGCGCCGTTAGGGCATTCTGCGCGTTCTTGACATAGCCTGCCGCCAGTTTCAGGTCCCACCACGCGTGTGGGTCAGTGCCGCCGTCCGCCTCCAACAGCTTCAGGCCCGCCGTCAGCGCCCTGACGGGAACTCTTGGAGCGGATTTCTGCAGCTGGGGCAGCCACGGCTCCAGACCCGCGCCGTTGGCAAACAGCACCCGGCTTTTCGACAGGCTGCGGATCACGCCAGTTGAGGGCTGAAACGTGTGGGCATCCGTGCCCACGGGCACAACGGTATTTACAGTCACTCGCGTTCCACCAACATTTTTCACGAGGTCCGCCACTATCGAAGTGGTGGCGCTGACCTGCACGGGCGCCGCATGGGTCACCCCAACCAGCAGCAGGAGGGGCAGAACAGAGAACTTGAACATTCGAGAATGATAATTCATTATCAGTATTGGTGCAAGGGGATAGGCTTGATGCAGCGATCCTGCTCCTGTCACTGAACTAGAGCGTCTAGTGGGAAGGGTTGGAGACGCCTGGAAATCCAAACGGAATGAGAGAAAAACGGATCCTGGACTGATCAGAACCGTCTCGATGTGGACACGAAACAAACGGAATCCAGGCAAGGCGGGAAGCCCTTGAACTGAGCTTCCCGCCATCCGTTTTCCCTGCTCTTTACTTCGTTTCTGTCAGGGTGAAACTGCCACTGCCCTGATACGCGTAGATCTCCCAGCGATAGGTGCCGCTGCCGGCACTGTAGGTCACGGTCTCGTTGCTGCTCGACCCTTCGCTGGAAGCCACGTCCACCCAGCTTGTCCCACTCTGCTTTTGCAGGTACAGATCAAAGTCGGTGCCGCTGGGACCGCTCAGCACACCGCGGATGCTGCCACCCCCGTAGCTAAAGTTACTGCTGTACACGCTTCTGCCGCTGCTCACCGAACCTGTGTAGGTGGTGGTTCCGCCGGTCGGCGGTGGCGTGGTGCTGCCTGCTGCGCCGGTGTACAGCAGCCTGTTGGGGCTGCCGGTCCCTGCGCCGCTGACCTTACTGGCCGTGGTGCTGCCCAGCAGCGTGCTGGTGACGCTGTCGGTGCTGGCCCCCGCGTTCCCCGCCAGAATCAGGGCCACCGCGCCCACCACATGCGGCGTCGCCATGCTGGTGCCGCTGATGGTGTTGGTGGCCGTGGTGCTGCCGATCCAGGTGCTGGTGATGTCGCTGCCCGGCGCGAACAGGTCCAGGCAGGAGCCGTAATTGCTGTAGCTGGCCCGCGCATCGGTGCGGGTGGTGGCCCCCACCGTGATGGCGCTGGCGGCGCTGGCTGGGGACACGTTGCAGGCGTTCTGGTTCTCGTTGCCGCCCGCCACCACCATCACCAGGTTGCGGGCCGCCGCGTTGTTTACGGCGTCGTTGACCGCCTGACTGAAACCGCCGCCCAGGCTCATGTTTGCCACGGCGGGGCCGGACTTGTTGTTCAGCGCCCAGTTCACGCCCGCGATGACGCCGGAATTCGAGCCGCTGCCGCTGCAGTCGAGCACCTTGACTGCCACCAGTTGCACGCCTTTGGCGACGCCCCAGGTGTTGCTGCCCACGGTTCCGGCAACGTGCGTGCCGTGGCCCTGGCAATCGCTGTTGGTGCCGTCCCCTGTGGTGTTGGTGCCCCACACCGCCCGGCCCCCGAAGTTGGTGTGCGAGGTATTGATACCGGTGTCAATGATGTACGCCTTGACACCGCTGGCGGTGGTGGCATAGGTGTAGTTGCCGTCCAGCGGCAGATTGCGCTGGTCAATACGGTCCAGACCCCAGGTGGCCCCACTCTGGGTGGCGGTGGCATGCATCACGCCGTCCTGCTCGATGTATTTCACCGCCGGATTGGCCTGCAACCGGCTGAGGTTCTGGGCACTCAGGCGTGCGGAAAATCCATTGAGGGCCTGCGAATAGATGTTCTGGATGCTGACGCCCTGCGGGTCCAACCCCAGGCCGCGAATCAACCCGCCTGCGCTCTGGCTTTCCAGTGCCTGGGCTGTGACTCGGCCCGCCCCCTGGCTGAGGACCACGATGTACTGCCCCTCGATGGCCTCTGGGTTGCCCGTGCCCAGCAGCGGAGCCTGGGTGCGGCTGCGCCCGGAATCGGTGTCGGCACCCAGGCTCACGTTCGTGGCAGCGGGCGGTGCGTCTGGAGCGGCGGCGCCCTCCGGCGCACTCTTCTGGTTCCCACAAGCCGAGAGGGTGAGGGTCAGGAACAGCAGGCCAACAGTGGTACGTCCATTCATGCGAAACCTCCAGAAAACTTTCCAGACCCACGGCAGAAGAAAGACAACAGGTACCGTTCCAAGTCACCCTGGAAGGGTCCACGTCAGCTCCGAGCCATCAATTGGAAATTGGAGGAATGATAGGGGCACAAGTTGACCGACGGTATGAAATACCCGACGCTGGCTCAAACGGCCAGACCAATCGAAAACTTCATTTATTCTCAATGTGGATCATCGTTCTGTGCAAATTTATTCAAAGATTCTGCATATTCTTCAATTCAATCTTGACCTGCATCGTTATCGGTCCAGCTCGTCTGCGGTGAATGAGCCTCGAGACAGATCGAAGAAGGTACCCTGCCAAGGGTCTACAGATTCCATCCTCCGGCCACTTCCAGCTCCTGTCCGGTCACGTAGTCGCTGGCGCGCACGAAATACAGCGCGGCATCCACCAGTTCGGCCACCGTGCCTGCTCGTCCCGCCGGAATCTCGCGCAGGGGCTGAGACACGCTGGTCTCAATCACGCCGGGGCTGACCACATTGACGCTGACCCCGCTGCCCGCCAGGACCGAGGCCAGCGAGCGGGACAGTTGCAACACGCCAGTCTTGGCGATGACGTACGGCACGATGCCGGGCCGCGCCGTCAGGTGATGGGCGCCCGCGTAGCCTAGATTGACAATGCGCCCGAAGCCCGCCGAGCACATCAGCGGCGCGGCCTCCTGGCAGGTGGCGAAGGTCGAGGTCAGGTTGCTGCCCAGCATCTCTGTCCACTCGGCGTCGGTGGTCTCCAGCAGCGGCCTGTTGACGTAGTTGCCCACGTTGTTGACCAGCACCGCCAGCGGTGATCCGGCAAAGGCGACGTGCGCCCGCCGCACCAGTTCGCGGGCCGGCGCGGCGTCGCTCAGATCGGCCTGCAAGGTCACCGCCTGAACCCCCACCTCCTCGCACAATTGCGCGGTTTCTTCGGCCTGCTCCGCGCTGCCCCGGTAATGCACGGCGACGCCGTAGCCTTCGCGGGCCAGCGCCACGGCCAGCGCCCGCCCGATACCGTGGGCCGAGCCGGTCACCAGTGCGGTGCCCTTCACGCTTGTTCCTGCCCGGCCAGCGCCACCAGCGTGCGCGTGTAGGTGTTCAGCGGGTAAGCAGCGGCTTCCTCCAGCGTGACCCAGGCCCATTCCTCGATTTCCTCGTTGGGCCTGACCTCGGTGCTTTCTGTGCGGGCAAAGTAATCGAAGAGCAGCATGTGGCTGGGCTTGTGGAACTCCGGCGAAAGAACCGCCTCCTGCGTCTGGGCGTACTCGATATCGCGCAGGACCAGCCCGGTCTCCTCGCGGAATTCGCGGGCCACGGCTTCGAGCAGGGTTTCTCCCCAGTCCACCTTGCCGCCCGGCACGCCCCACAGTCCGCGCCACTTGGTCGTCCGGGCCAGCAACACGCGTCCGGTCCCGTCGCGCACCAGCGCCCCCACGCATACCACTGGCCTGTTCATGCGGCCCAGGCTACGTCGAAAGGCAAAGCCAGGGTGTGTGGACGGCCACGGGCAAGCCTTTAGGACAGCAGGGGCAGCAGGTCGGCCATGGGCGAAAGGTCGGCCAGCTTCAGGTCGGCCACCCGCCGCCGCTCGCCGTTGTAGGAGGCAAACTCCGACGCCAGCAATTTCTTTTCCGAGGCCCAGCCGATGATGTAGGCGTGCGCGGAGGCCGCGACCGTGGTCCGCGGTTCGAGGCGCAGGTTGTAGTGGTAATACACTTGGACATTAATGTCGCGCGGCTCGCGGTGGTTGAAAGCTGGCCTGAACTGCCCTGGAATCGCCGCGATGTCGTGGTGGTAGGACAGCGAGGACTTCACCGAACATTTGGCCGCCGTGCCGTCCCTGCGACGAACGACGACATCGTGGCCCAGATCGGGTGTCCTTGCCGCCTTGTCCACAGCAGACACGGCAGTTTTTCCCTGGTTCGTCAGGTACGCGATGACGGCCAGTTCGGCGATCTCACCCATCAGCAGGTTGTGATACTTCTCCAGCGGATCGCGGCCATGCAGGTCTGCCCGGTCCCGCACATGCGGCAGCAGGTATGCACAGGTGGCGGCCGCCGTCTGGACCATTTCCTCGGAGACCAGCTCGCGCAGGGGGATGGCATCCGCCGCAGTTAGGGACACGGACAGACGGCCCCAAAAGCCTCCTGAAGTTCGGATGGGACCGCACAGACCGTGACTCCCTCCAGCGTGATGGCGGTTTCCACGGCCAGCACTTGCCAGGTATAGACGGTCACGGGCCGCCCCGCCTGGCCCACAAGCCGGGTGACCTCTGCCAGGACTTCACGGCTGCTCTCGGTCAGATACACCAACACCCGGTCCTCGCCCCAGTGCTGTTGAATGGCGTAGGCTCTCTGATATTCATGCAGCGCCTGCAGCTCCCGCAATTGCAGGGCGAACCAGAGCTGCTCGTGGACCCTCTCCCCCTCCCCTGCTGGACCACGGGCCGCGCGCAGGTAGGCAAATTCTCCCCCCAGACCCGGCACCTCGACCGGGCCGGAGCGCGTGCGGTAGGAATAGCCTTCGATTGCCCGGCCCACCCGCTCGCGCGTGACCGACTGGCACAGATTCTTCTGCGGCTCCTGGGCTGTGGCCTCGGTAGAGGACACCAGGAGAAATCGACGGTTGGAGCCGGGTTGCTCGGCATTGAGCGCCAGCACGGCGTGCGCGGTGGTGCCGCTGCCCGCGAAGAAATCCAGGACGGTGTCGTCCGGACCCGTCGCCTGCGCGATCAGCGTCTGGATCAGCGACAGCGGTTTGGGATAGCTGAAGCCCACGCCCGCGGTCTGGAGCATCTGTCCAAGGAGGGCTGTGCCCTCGGCATTCAGGCCGCTGTGCAGCACCGTCCGGTCCTCCGCGCCGTCTTCCTCTTTCAGACCGACAATCCAGCTTGAAATCGGCTTGCTGGGCCGCCGGATTTCCGAGCGGAAGCGCTTATAGCCGGGCGTGCCGTAACCCAGCCTCCGCCCGACATACTGGGACAGGTAGGCCGTCTCCTCCTCAGGGGTGTCGTACAGTCCCAGCTGAAGAAAATGCGGAGCGTGGCCCGCCGTGATGGCCGCACGCAATTCCTCCAGCGTGCCATACAGGGCGGTGCGGTCCTTTTTCGGAAAGACAACCCGCCCCTCGCGAATCAGTTGCTCCATGGTCTCGCGCCGCAGCTTCTGTCCCTTCTTCACCAGCCCCTCGGAGGCAAACGCCCAGACCCGCTTGGGATTGGGGGCGTACCACAGGTCCTCCTGCGGGTTGTAAATGGGATAGAAGCCGTTCGGACGCGCGCGGTAATCATGCGATTTGGACAGGTCACCGCGCTTCCACGGCTCGGGATTGCCTGGATCGTGGTCCCGGTAGCCCGACAGATCTTTGTCCAGCCCCGCGAACGAGAAGCCGGGATGCGCATAGCACAGCACGTATTCGTGGTCAACGCTAAGAAAGCTGGGTGGCACGTCGTTGCTGCCCGAACGCCGTCGCCACACGAAAGTGCCCACCTTGCCTCCCGGAAAGACCTGGTCTAGCAGCAGGGTCAGGCGGGCGACCTCGTAATCGTCAATCGACACGAAAAGCACGCCGTCCGGCGTTAGCAACTCCCGCGCCAAGTCCAGGCGCTGGGCCATAAACTCCAGCCAGGCCGAATGGCGATAGGCATCGTCCTTGCCATGATAGCGGTCATGGTAGGCCAACTCTTGGCCCCCGGTGTTGTAGGGGGGATCAATATAGATGCATTTGATCCGGCCCCGGTGGGTCAGCTGCAGAAACTGCAGGGCGTCCAGATTGTCACCCTCGATGATCAGATGACGGTGGGGGGCGTCGCCGACGCTCAGCTCATCGACGAGATCAAGCCTGGGGACAGCCCGTTGCGCCGCGCCCGATTCCTCACGTTCCCAGACCAGCCCGAACTTCCGCTCGGCGTCCCGCTGTTCCAGCAGTTCAATCAGGGCGTCCCGGTCCAGATGGCTATAGCGGGAGTCGGTCAAGGCCAGACCTGAGGGGTCTGGAGAAAGGCTGAACGTTTGGACGGAGTGCGCACGGTAGCTTCAGCATAGATCAACGCTAGAGCAGGCGCGCCATCGGCCTGGGCACAAAAGAGGTGCTAGCCTCACGGCCATGAACCTTAAAACCGAAGACTACCGCGTGAAGGCTGGTAAGGCGGTCAGCCTGAAAAGCTGGAAGACCGACGAAAAGGGCAGCATGGACAAGGAGGTAGGCAAGGTCACAGCCACGCTGCTGGCGGACGAGCTGGCCGAATGGCAGGAGCGCCTGTACGCCGAAAACAAACAGGCTCTGTTGATTGTCCTGCAGGCGCGCGATGCAGGCGGCAAGGACGGTACGGTCAAGCATGTCATAGGGGCGTTCAATCCCAACGGGGTCCGGATCTCCAACTTCAAGGTGCCCTCTGAGGAGGAGCTTGCCCACGATTTCCTGTGGCGCATTCATACCCAGACTCCCAGAAAGGGCATGGTGGCCGTCTTCAACCGCAGCCACTACGAGGATGTGCTGGTCACGCGCGTACATAACTTGATTGACCACCAGACTGCTCAGCAGCGCCTGGAACACATCCGAAATTTCGAGAGCTTACTCACCGACTCGGGCACGCGCGTCCTCAAGTTCTACCTGCACATCAGCAAAGAGGAGCAGGAGGAGCGCCTGCAAGACCGCCTGGACCATCCTGACAAACTGTGGAAGTTCAACGCTGGCGATCTGGAAGAGCGCGCACTGTGGGATGAATACACCAGCGCCTACCAAGACGCCCTGACCACCAGCACGGAGGCAGCACCCTGGTACGTGATTCCCGCCGATCACAAGTGGTTTCGCAACCTGCTGATCAGCCAGATCATTCTGGACACCTTGAAAGACATGAATCCGCAGTTCCCGGAAACCGATCTGAATCCGGCAGAAATCAAAATCAAGTAGGACCAAAAAAGCCCCCTCCGGGCGGAGGGGGCATATATGGAGCGGGAGACGAGATTCGAACTCGCGACATCTACCTTGGCAAGGTAGTGCTCTACCAGCTGAGCTACTCCCGCGAAAC
>NZ_JACHFL010000016.1 GCF_014201875.1 Deinococcus humi
CCCCGCATGCTCAAACAGGTGCTGGTGGAGGATGGCGTCATCAGGTGCGGCTTGGCGGCTGACGGTCATCTGCAGTGGCCTCCGGAACGTAGCGGTGTACCGGAGGCGACGCTCGTCGTGCTCTCCTGTACGCTGGCCCTATCGTCCCAAAGGGTCCGTCACACAACCGTCACCCACTCACGTCAATAAAGAGTGAGCAGACCAGCAAATGTGGTCATCAGCATAAAATTCAGGTTGCTGTTTTCACCCCAAACCTGTTATCCCAGAAACAGCTGCCCGCATCTTCTCCCCAAATAAATGCTGGAGTCGGTAAGGGACGAGCCCCTGCGCCTAGCAATCGTCAGGTTTCGCAAGTGGCCGTGCGTCAAGTGGCTCCCCGCCCCGGTGACATGAAAAAGCCGCGTCAAGGGCAGCAGAAGGAGAACTGAGCGGCGCTGAGCTTGTCAGGTGGTCCCTCCGAGGAAGTGAGGGGCGAGAGGTGACTTCAATCCAAGCGCCGCACCAGAGCAACGTGATCGGCTTGAAAGCCGACACGCTCATAAAAGCTTCGGGCACGCGTGTTGTACCAGGAGGTCTTCAACATGATCTCCACAGCCCCCCTCGAGCGGCTCCACCGCTCTATGGCTTCCATCAGGAATCGCGCTACCCCACTACCCTCCGCATCGGCCGTGACAGCCAGGTCCTTGATGAACACTCCACGTTCAGTGGGATGCCAGTACAGCAGTGTAAAGCCCAGTGGTTGGCCCTCCGTGCCCTCTGCCACCAGAACAGCCGATCCTTCTTCGGGTTCGTGGAGTGCCTGCCTGAACAAGGGTTCGTACCCAGCCGTCATCTGCGCTTGATCCCGCCACGCAGGTGCAGTTGAGGTAAGGCGAGGAGCCAAGCTGAGCATGAACGGCAGGTCATCAGGGGTGGCATCTCGAAGAGTCATCTGAGGCTTCACACCCAGAGTGTAGAGAGGGCAGGATGACTGAGAGAGGACACACTTACGGGCATGGCATAGACGATGGAGCAGCTTGGTAGAAGGAGAAACACAGCTCGCGCGCACCAGCGCCCTTATCACGCATGTGACCGCTGGTGACCTTGACTGGCAGATGGACCGTCCACTGCTGTTCGCTTAGGGAGTTGATCAGGGCTAACCAGGGAAGCCCGAGCGGCTTCGGCGTAGGGCATCCCTGTCGCACTTCCTTTTTCCTCACCTGAACCCTCCGGTCAATGCAATGCCCTCCCAGATATGCAGCGGGGGCGTCCATCCCGCGACGCTGGCCGGCCCGTCCAGACTGGTCCGGTCAGCAGGCCAGCCTTCATGGCTTCCGCCAGCCCCGATGCAAGGCGTCCACCGCTTCATGCCCGATAGAGTCCACGAAATTGCCAGACAGGCGAGCAGGGTATTCACCAAGCGCCCTGCTGGGATTCGGCATTCCATGGTGACGGATACCGCTGCCCGGCTGGTCCGGCTTCTCTTTCACGAAGCCGGACACAGTTGCCCCCATGGCTTCACTCACCGGACCAAGTAGGGTTGCCAGGTCTGCCTCAGTGCGTTCTGCGCGTGCCCCAACACCACCCACATCATGCGCTGAGTCTCTTTATCAACAGCGTCCACCAAAGGCCGCAGCCGCAGCGGTTCGGGCCGTATTCCCCTTCCACCAGCAACATCCCATGGGTGGTCAGCGGGGCAGACTTATGGATGTAGACCTTGCACACTAGCACTGGCAGGTCCGCCCCAATGCCTGCGTGAGCACGTTCGGTGGCGTCTAGCTGAGTGGCGATGCGGCCGAACGTACCGAGCAAAATCCCCGCTCCCTTGTATCTGGTGTCGGATGGTCGGGCAGCGGATTGATCGGGTTGCTGTCCGCGTCATACTCCTCGAAAAAAGATGGTTCCGGTCCCTCGGCGCCGACCGGTTCCTGCTAGGCGTGCAGGGTGACCTGCTGGCCCAGCTCGGCGCACAAGACGTCCAGCTCGGGGTGGGCGTCCCCGTGAATCTGCTCGGTCAGGGACCCGGTCACGATTGAGCCTCCGAACCCAGGGGCCAGCTGATCAGGAACTGGGCACCGGTTTGCTCCCGCTGCGCATGGTGGCGAGCGGGGAGCGAATAAGGCCCGTGCGGCGTCTCGCTTCTCGGCTGAGCCGCGCGGCAGCCGCACAGCAGGCTTCACGGAGCGGTAAAACAGGCACGCGAAAGCCCCAAACCTCCATGTCCGGGGTTACCCGTGCCGACTTCACCCGGTCGGTTAAATTGTGGGACAGGAAAAGATTAACCGCTTTGGGGCTATGCCGTGCTGTGCTTGAACCCGAAGGGCACGATGGCCCCGATGGGTCCAGATTCCAGTACCAAGACGTGTTCTCACTTGAAGTGCGTAACGGCTACATCCTCCGATTGCGACTCGTTCGGGATGAGACGCCCTCTGCCACAAGAGGAGCCGCGCCCGATGCCGGCCCCTGGCATCTGGCCGTGGACCTTGAGCACCAGAACCAGACTCATCCGGCCTTCAACTTTCCCAGCTATTCCTCCGCAGAAGAGCGAGATGAAGCACAGCGGCGAGTATGGGCATATATGGATGGACTGCGCCCCAGACCCAGGCAGGTGCCTTCGTATCCGGATCCTTTTGATCGTCGTCAGTCTCCCGCCCCAGAAGGCCCAGCTTCTGACGCAGGATCGCCTCTGAATTGGGATCGTGCGTGATTGCCGCCCACATTCATCAGATTGTCGAGTTGGGCGTTGAGCGTCGCATCCGGTGGTCTGGT
This sequence comes from Deinococcus humi, assembly GCF_014201875.1. Lineage (NCBI taxonomy): Bacteria > Thermotogati > Deinococcota > Deinococci > Deinococcales > Deinococcaceae > Deinococcus > Deinococcus humi. Next base: position 2,749 of record NZ_JACHFL010000016.1, read on the forward strand.
TCTAGGCGTGTCCAGGGACAATGGAGTGATCGACCACACTCCCCCCGAAAGGATGCATCTAAGAAATTGCGAATTGTTCAAGGTGGCTCTCCTCTTTACCGTGAAGCAGCCTGATATTCATGGTGATATGGCAACCAAAAACGCGTTCTGGGAACGGCGAAACGGGTATCAAGTGGTGCTGGAACTGTGGCATGATGAGTCGCGCAACGTAGGCGGGGATGTCCCAGATGCCAGGCAGTGGTCATGGATGGCCCGACTGAACGGTAAGGACTGCACAAACGCCGCCCTGGGAGACAGCGAGACGACTTACGCAGACCTGAACGATCAGGAAGTGGCTATCAAACGGCTGAGGGCCTACATTGATTTATTGCCCTCCGGGACTGGTGCCAGGGCCCAACTCTGAGTCCGCCCGCTCGGCGGGCTCAGCTTCTGGGGCAGGCTGGCCTTTAGATTGGGATCGTGCGTGATGCCGCTCGCATTCATCAGGTTGCCGAGCTGCCAGGCATGGCGTCCAGAGCTGCGTCGCTTAGGCCGCCGTGCTCCAACTAAGGCCATAACTCCGGGGCACACCGTTCAAGCGCATCAGGTTGGCGATGCCGAAACGGTTGATCACCAACGCAATGCCGCCCAGGATACCCATCCCAGCCAGTTCAAACTAGCTGGTCAGGCCTGCGCACCTTTACATTCAGATCCGCCCAGCAACAGGCAGTTACTGCCAGGCCGGCCCGCTCAGCTCCGCGTCCTCGCCTTCCTCGGTACGCGCCAGGACGTGCCCCGCCAAGTCATCCGGGTGCCAGCGCGTGTGCGTCAGGACCACCCGGGCGCCGGGAGCCAGGCGAGTCACAAGCGCGGACGTAAACCACTCCCAGACTCCCTCCCGGATCACCTTGGATGCTGCTGCCGTCCTTGAGAGGATCGTCAATGACGGCCACAAAGGCGCCCATCCCGGTGATCGAGCAGCCGACGCCTGCGGCCTGGAAGAAACCTTTCAAGTTGGTGCCCCAATCGGTTGCTCCCTGGGCGTCATCCGTCAGACGCACGTGTGGGAAGAACATTGGGAAGGCCCCCTCATTGCGACTGCTGGTGCGGGCGAGCCGAACTGCGTAGCTGGCATAGATGGCTTCGGCATCCGGATGCTACCCGAACATCCACTCCATCCAGGCTTTCACCATTTCGGTCTTGCTGTTCAATCAGCAGCGCGATATGCGGGGCCAGCTGATAGCGCGGATACCAGGCCTGCCAGTACTGGCTCAGGGTGCGGAGGGTTGCCCCTTCAGTTCGGGATCGGCGGGCGGTTTTCCAGGCTCGAGCCTTGCGCTGGAGCGTTTCCATTCTGGTCAGCATCCCCAGCATTGAGTACCTCCAGGGCCAGCGCGATCTCGCCCAGGTCCTTGCCCGCGGCGATCAGGGTTCGCAGGGCGGGCAGGTTGACCTGCTGTTGCTGGAACCCGCTTTCAGGGTCTCTGACGGTGACCATCGGCTCAATGCACTCGACGATCATGGTGGCCTTGTGCAGGGTGCTCCGCAGGGCGCGGTGGAGCCCCTGATCCAGCTGCCCTCGGCGACGCCCCATCTGCGGGCGAAAAGTTTCGAAAGTTTGGCATCGGATTTCAGCCGGACGCGGTAATTTTCAACTGTCCTGGTAGCGATCTTCGATTTTTTCGCCGCCCTCTCATCTCCGGGGAAGGCCGCGTCCACCAGAATCGCGGCAGCCCGATCAGAGTTCAGGGTATGGGCAATAGGGATCGGCCCCGGTTGTGCTTGGGCGGGTCACCTCCTAAGTTGGGGAAGAGAAGCACCTCCCGCTTCAATGAACAGGCGGTAGTCAATAGGCACAGATGTTGGACACCTTGTCGGGCGTCACCTTAATACGCCCTTTAACGACACTTGAACGTTTAGTCATGGAGGGTGTTGTGATGTGTCTGAAATCACGTCTGACTAGCCTCAATGCATGGGAAAAGTCGCCATTCGTAAGTTTTCTTATTTGGACCACCACAGCGAGATCATCAGAGAACGCAGAAACTTCCCACCCATCTCAACGTTCGAGCCACGGCTAGGCATTCAGGTGCGTTACGGCTTGAAGTTCGACGGTCACATCACGCATTGGACTAATTTTGTGGAAGCCGCGGATGATCAGCTGTCCGCCGAGAGCATTGCGGAGATGGGCGTGCGGCAGGCGCTTGAGCTATACGAAAAGACTGAAAGAGCCTCATCCGCTGCCTGATTGGAGAAAGTGATTTATGGACAAAGAAACACTGGCCGAGTTGAAAGCCCAGACCGAGCACAATGCGGCGGTCCGCACAGGCTGGTTGACCGATCAACCCAGAGCGGAGGCCATGTCCCGTGAACGAGGGGTTGAACGAATGACCAAATTCGTTGCGACGTTTCACCAGGCCTTCTGGAGTCTCGAAGCCATCATTGCCTCCACGCTCAAAGGAAATGCAGAAATCAAGAGCCAGGAGTACATGAGCTACGCCACCGAGGCCCGAATGGAAACCTGGCTGCCTGGACGTGGTGATCGCTGGGTCCATGCTTTTTTGAAAGCAGATTTGGCGCTGAACACCGATATCATTGAGCTTGCGGGTCAATATACCACCGCCAGCCATCCCACGGTCTCCTTGCCTTTCTCTCGCACCTATCACCTCGAGAGTCTTTCGTCGAGACAGATCGAGCAGGATGTCGGCGAACTGCTCAAAGAGCTCCTGACTTAAATCTCAAGTTGATCTCTGGCGGGAGTTCGCGGTTTGCGGTGGAGTCGCCACCTTCTGGTGGGTAGAGTTCCGCTGTGGAAGAGAAGACCATTGGACAACTGGCGGAAGACATCAAAGGGCTCGTCCAACATTTCGAAGCGCTCTGCGCCCGAGCCCTGGCTCACCCGGTGTTCCCTTATCTCCCGGACGCCGCCGAATACGAACAGCTCTTCGTTCTCGGCGAGCAAACCCTGCGTGACGACCTCACGGCAGGCATCGCCAGTCTTGCGCCCGTCATCCAGGAGATCGAAGTGGGGCTGGAGAACATGGAGAAGTACCGAGATCAGGTACCTCAGGAGAGTCTTTCTAACTAACCCCTACACCAGCGACTGGCGGCCTTCACGCTGTAGCGCGAAACAAGAAGGCAGGCTGTCTGAAATTCAGACGGCCTGCCTTCCCAAAGCTCCCTGTTTCCATGACCCCGACCCAGTCAAGATCATCTGCAAGTCGAACTCTTGAACTCCAGACCATGGAGCTCGAGGTCTAGCGGAGCAGTCATGCCACGGCGAACGTGAACGTAAACTAGCCCGAGGCTGTGTCATTGCCAGGAATGAGCTCTTTGCCGTCCTGCTGGTAGGTCAGCTGACCTCCAACACTGAACCCAGCCGCTCTGAAGGACGCTCTGGACGGCAGCAGTTCTTCTATTTCCCATTCTTGTCGTAGATGCCTGGATAGATCAGCACGTCATCCTGCTCGAAGCTCGTGGCTGCCACAGTCTTGCCGTCCGCCTGTTGCACCGCTTTCACCAATGGACTGTTGATCGTGGGGTCTATGACCAGCGGCGTGATAGCAATGCCATCGCGGTCAATGAGGGATTGAAGGGGAGGGTGGTGGGCACTTGAACGCCCAACACAGTTAGGGAGGCGGGGCTGGAGGGAAGGCTGGCCAGAGGAATGGTGGACCGGCTGCAGGAAGACAAGAGAAGGGCGTCTCCAAGCATGATGGCAGCACTCCGCACTTTAACTGACATACTTCTCCTAGGAACATGACAGGACGCGATTGGGAACCGCATGAAAGTTGTATCTGTGTGCTGTCAGCATGGCAGGAGAGAAAAGAGATTTCGCGTCAAATTGATTCTCTTGGTTCTGGTCTAGGGTCATAGCAATGAAGCTTTAGATATAGGCTGAACAGAACAGCGTCAAGAAGCGAAAAACAGCCGATGGTGCTGTTGGGCATCTGGGTTAGGTGGTGATCACGTACCAATAGGTCCTTGTGGGCGGAGCCCCACCGTTGGTGCTCTCGACTTCTCGGGCGATCATGCCCTCATGTTCGAGTTCGTACAGAGCGGCATCAATTTCGTTGTGCGGCCAGCCAGAAAGAGTCTTGGCCAAATCAGCGGCCGTGCTGCGCGTCGAAGGCTTCTGACGAATATGCGCCAGCACGTCATGTTTGCAAGTCGGGAAAGCGCTCATGCAGGAAGTGTATGCCCCTCCTATCTGCGTTTGATCATGACAATCACGCCTTCTTAAAACCTCGATATGCTGCCCACGAACGGCTCTTTGTGCAACACAGTTCGGTCAGGTAGACTGGCTCTCTGACCAGCAAGCGGAATGGGGCAGGCAACCGATCATCAGGTTTCAAGAGATAGACCAGCCTTTGAGAGCAGCGGGCAGCGCGGCTGGTGGCCTTCTTGTTGTGGATCGTTTTGCCTCCCTTCCATAGGGTGGACTGAACGGTGTCTTTTTGATAAGAGAGCTGTAACACAGCTCAATCCCCTAATGGTTACGCTGACGCAATAGACTGGCATTCCATACAGAAGCTCCGTCGTCCGTGCCACGAAACAGAAACCCTCAAAGAGTGCAGGGACGTACCGGGGGAGCTCAACCCAGAAAGCTGCCCAGCCCTTGAAGTTGTTATGGGCCGATGTTCGATGGCCAGATCGAATATTGGAGTGACGTCGTCCGAGCCATAAAGGATAGGTGGTCGCAAGCAAAATCGCGGGCCTGGGCAGGCGACAGGCGCTCCGACTCAGACCAAGAAGAGAGCCGTCCCGCATCTCCAGCCGAGTGAGAGCCACCCTGGTGAGGAGCACCAGAGGGGTTTAGATCTGTTCAACAGTCCGCACCAAAAAAAGCCCCACGCTCTGTGGGACGGTAATTAGGTAGGTCTTGACGCTCGGATCAGTCGGACGTCTCTGCTTTGTGCCGTTACTTGTAAGCGACAGCCTTGGCGCCATCGACGACCTGCATCTTCACGTACATGCCGTTCTGCGCGTGTTTGCCAACCCGGCACAGAATGAAGTAGGTGCCCGAACGGTTGGCGACGAACTTGGCAGGGGCCTCCGTGGCACCGGCGGGTGGGATGACTGGGGTTTGTGCGTTGGCGAAGGCCAGAGGAGCCTTAAAGGGCTCGGCTGGCAACGTGCTGCCGGCGATCACGGCAAAGTCGTGCGGCATACGGCCCGCGTTGTTCAAGTTGACCTCCACGGTCCACCCGAGGGGCACGGTCAGGGTCTTTTCGCCTTTGGCATCGCCATTGTAGTTCAGGCCGTTGTTGTTCATGCCGTGGCCGGCCACGAAGGTCACCTGCACCGTTTTCCCGGCGCTGTCGGCCTTGATGGCCGGGGGCATGTCCATGCCTGTCATGGGCGCCGTGGACGCTGGGGAGGTCTGGGCCAGGGCAGCGGAGGCAAGCAAGAACGCGGTCATCACTGGTTTTTTCATGGTCTTCTCTATTGTGCAGTCTGAGGGCGGGTGCCAGTGTGCCTACCGTACATGGACCTCGCTGATTCGTGCATTGCCTCGGAGTGTTGGCGGCGCAAAGGGGGCCCCAGTGGCGAGTGCTCTGATTACTGGGACGCTCTCGAACCACGTCCGCATCAGTCGTCATCGAGAGGTAACCTCAACAGACCTCCACGCCAGTCCAGATCGCTATTTCTGAACCACACAAAAGTTGTTCCCATCTGGGTCTCTGAGCACCACGAAATCGGGATCTTTGCCGTAGTGCCACGCGACGCGTTGCGCTCCTAGCTCCAGCAGTCGCTCGACTTCTGCGGCCTGATCCGTTGCATACAGGTCCAGATGGTGCCGTTTCGCTTTGTCTGACGTCACCACCTTCAACGCCAACTGCGCTCCGTGACCTGCTTGTGGGATCAGGACGGCCCAATCGTCGTCTGGTTCATTCCGGAGCCGGTAATTTAGCGCCGCTGTCCAGAAGGCAATGGCGCGTTGCAGGTCAGTCACGCCCCAGACCAGTGAGCCAATAGTCAACATGCCTCAGTATGTCGCTGGCTCGAAAATCCTGGTGGCCGCACGAGACGACGAGCGGCTGGCCTTCCCATGAACATAACCGCGGCGAATAGCGCTTCAGTCGTAACTGACGCGCTTGTCAGTAAAGCCCCGCCTTTTGGGTGGGGGGCGTCTTGAAGCTTAAGCAGGGGCAGGAAGCCATTGCTCAGGGTCTTGGGCTCGATCTCTTCACGAGCAGTGCACATTATCTGCTTGCGAGAATCGACTTACCGGGTGGAAGCTCTGCGGCTTGCAAGTGTGCCGACTGGCCCGCGTTCTGCTCACGTTGCCGCTGGACCTCATGCGCTCGCCACCAGCTTTCAAAGTCGGAGGGTGTCAGGGGGGGAGCCAGCAGATACCCCTGAAGATAGTCACAGCCCAGGTCGTGCACGCGCTGGCGCTGTGAGACGGTCTCTATCCCCTCAGCCACCACACTCAGGCCCAGACTATGCGCCAGACTTGTGACTGCCTGCACCACGCGTTCTGTCCCCTGTTCGGAGTTACCTCTTCCCTGAAGCTGCTGCACGAAGCTCCGGTCGATTTTGAGGCCGGTAATGGGGAGACGCAGCAAATATGCGAGGGCCGAATGACCCACGCCGAAATCGTCAATGACGATCCTCACGCCCTGGCGCCCGAGGGTCTCCAGCACGCCGGCGGTCTGCGCTCCATCCTGCACCACGAGGCGTTCGGTAATTTCCAGCTCCAAGGCTTCAGCAGGCAGCTGGGCACGGGCCAGGGCGGCCCACACCTGGTCCGGAAAATCAGCACAAGCGAGCTGGGCAGGCGATACGTTGACGGCGATGCGCAGCGTCAATCCCTGAAGGCGCCACTCTGCTGCCTGACGGCAGGCCTCGCGCAAGACCCATTCGCCGAATGGAACAATCAAGCCCAGATCCTCGGCTACCGGAATAAAGCGTTCTGGGGACACTTCTCCCAGTTCCAGATGTTTCCAGCGCATCAGCGCCTCTGCCCCCACCACCTTGCCGGCGAGGTCACACAACGGTTGGTAGCGCAGCGAAACTTCATTGCGGTCCAGCGCTCCACGAAGGGCGCACTCCAACCCCTGACGAGCCCGCCGATGGGCGTCTAAGTCGGGCGAAAACAGCTGCACATCGTGTTTCCCATGTGCCTTGACGTGATACATGGCGGCGTCCGCGCTGCCAAGCAGCTCCTCGGAATCAGATGCATGGTCAGGCCAGATGCCCACACCAATCGAAGCTCCGACGTTAACGGAGGTCCCATCCAGGATGAAGGGCTCGTCAAGGGCGGCGAGCAGCCGCCGTCCTACCCTTACTGGCGCTTCTGTATCCGGCAAATCAGGCAGTACGACAGCGAACTCATCGCCACTCAACCGAGCGACATGGGCTTCCGGGGGGACGTGGCTGCGCAGCCGGCCTGCAATCTCTTTGAGCGTGGTGTCTCCGGCCGCGTGGCCCAGGGTGTCGTTGATGCGCTTGAAGCCGTCGAGGTCGATGAACAGCACCGCCAGGCGGGAACCGGCGACTTGCGCGCAGCGCACAGCATCATGCAGCTGCATCATCAGCGCACGGCGGTTGGGAAGTTCGGTCAAAGCGTCGTGAAGCGCCAGGTGGGCCACCTGCGCTTCACGGGCAGCCAAGGCGCGATGAAGGCGGGCGTTGTCGGCGAACATCACGATCTGGCGCACCATGACCAGCAAGGTCACCAGGGCGGTGCCCCACAACGCCCCGGTTGCGGCAAGCGAGCGGGCCTCATATACCCTCAGGAGCAACGCGAACGACGATAATAACGCCAGGTAGGGAGCCAACAGTGTGGCATTGAGTTGCAGGGCGCCCACACCGCGCTGTTCCTGAGGTGCACTCCGCATCGCGAGTGCGGCACCGAAGCCCTCAATGACGAAGCTCCAGGCCCACAGCGCGTCAATTGGATTGCCGGTGGCATAGGTGCCCGTGTAGGTGAAGTAGGCAAACAAGTAGTCGCCCACAATATTCAATCCCAGGCCGAAGGCGAACAGCACCTCATGGGGACGCAGCCGCTGCGTGCGAAAGACGGCGAGGAGGAGCAGGCTCAGCAGGAAGAGGTCAAAGATCGGGTAGGCGAGTGACACCAGCCGGGTCAGGAGCGGCTCACCCGGATTGCTGGCGATCTGGGCGAGGAAGAGGTACCAGGAAAAGACACCGACCGCGCCCACCACGATCAGGCTGTCGAGTGCCAGGCGGGCAGTCGACATACTCCGCAAAGGCTGACGTGCGAGCGCCAGAAACGCGCCCCCCTGCAGCAGATAGGCCAGAAAATACAACCCATCCGCTACAGACGGGAAGGGCGGCACTTTGACGATCAGTTCAAGGAAAACCCAGACCGACTCTGCGCCGAAGCGCACAAGGGCGTGTGCGAGAAGCCAGAGGAAGGCCACCCGGAGTCCCTCGGTTCTACGGTGAAACAGCTGAGCCACCACGACCAGAAATAGTCCAGCCACCAGCAGATAATGCAAATCGGAATACCACTCCTGCGCCGCCGCATCGCCCCAGCGAAACACCAGCCAGCCAGTGTGCAGCCCGGCGCTCAGCAGCAACATGGTCAAGCTGACCAGTAACGAACGGGGAAGAGAGGCCAGCATTCAGATTCACTCTGGCTGGGACGACGTGACACGGCTCTGACATAGGCCCGATTAAGAGCTTGTGAACGAAATGGAGCGTGAAAAACAGGCGCGACAGATTTGGGGAGGTCACCGAGGAAATTCGGCCCCGACGAGTCCGTCTCTGCGCCCCCGGTCAAGGGCAGAGACCTGATGGAGATCCTCGAAGGCGTGGCTGACGCCCTGACACAAAATCCAACAGGCTGTGCTTCTGGGACATCTCCACACCCAGAAGCTACTCTTGGAGCCATCAGTAAGCCTGCGTGGTCGTGCATGCCAAGGAGGCGATCTGGAAGCGGCGGGGCGAAGCGTTGGCTTGATCCGGGGCTAAACGTCTGTCAAAGAGCACCTCAAGTCAGAGAGAAGGAGCACAGGGAGTATCAGGCAACACGCTGGGGGCCTGACAGGCAACCCTGAAAGATTCGGTCAGCAGCCCTTCTAAAGCAGCAGTGCGCTCGGGCTGAGCCCGCAGCGTCGCTTGCAAGGTGGCTTTCTCTGCCCTAGTTGCCTCGCGGGATTCCCGCTCACGGGACAGAATTTCCAGTCTGCGGAGGCGCGTGGCATTCGACCACACGTGGTGCAGTTTGGCCGAGATCAGGTTGTTTCTGAAGAAATGCTGTCAAGCCCTCTGCGGAAATGAGGGTGGTGTTACCAGACATCTCCCCTGCGAAACTCGCAGGTTAGAGAAAGGTGCAGATCAACCCCGCCCGCAGGGGCATACACCAGCACTCCATCCTCCTCTTCCGGAGTGGCGCGCAGTCCCAAGGACGTCATCACGCTCAGTGGCCCCTGCCATACCTCCCAGGCGCACGAGCGATAGAGCCCCAGGCCTGCAGCGCTTGTCGATAGTGCCCCGAAGTCGTAGCCCCACGCCACCTGGTGGTTGATTCGCTCCATGATCGCCCGACCGATGCCCTGCCGCTGACAGTCCGGGTGAATGCCCATCGCTTCGAGGTACCCCACCCGTTGAGGGACCTCACCCAGGAGGAAGGCGCGCTGGACCAGGGCCGCGTGCCCCACCAGCCTTTCCTCGAGAAAAGCAAGCGTGTGGAGGCCACCCAGAGCATGATCCCAATCGTCGTCATTGAAGTCACTGTCGAAGGTAAGATCGAGAAGTTCTCGAATAATTGCGCGGATATCAGGGGACAGTTCGGCCGTGTGTGCTACCCGGAGAACCAGGCTGGGGAGCAAAGGCATAGGAGGGGGGGACGGATCCATCCATTTTATTGTGCGCCTGTACAAGAGGAGGGACCAGTGAAGCCTGACAGGATCAAGGTTCGGCGATCAACACTTTCGGCAACGTAAAGCCGAACGTGGCCCCCACCCCCGGCTGCCCCTCGGCCAGCATAGTTCCCCCATGCCGGGTCATGATGCGCCGCGCGTTGGCCAGACTTACGGCCGCCCCCTCGTACTCCTCTAGACGATGCAGCCGCTGAAACATCGTGAACAGCTTGTCGCCGTACTGCGGATTGAAGCCCACACCGTTGTCCCGCACGAGCACCGCCCAGCTCTGCCCACGGTCCTCCGCCCATACCTTGATCAGGGCTCGGTCCCGGGCACGGGTGTACTTCACTGCGTTGTCCACCAGGGCGGTGATCACGCGGCGCAACAATTCGGTGTCCCCCATGACGGTGGGCAGGTCACTGATCTGCCAGTCGATCTGGCGCTGTGGCTGGGCCACTTTGACTTTCTGATGGACCGCTTGGAAGACCCGTCCCAGTTTTACCGGCTCCGCTTTGAGCGGCTGACGCGAGGCCCGCGAGACATTGAGCATGCCGTCGATCATGGTCTCCAGGTGATTGGCGGCGGCCTTGACGATCCCAAAGTACCGCTCAGACTTCTCGTCCAGCGATTCCGGCAGCGAACGGCGCAACAGGTCTCCGAAGCTGATGATATGTCGCACTGGGGTGCGCAGATCGTGTGAAACCGAGTATGTGAACGCTTCCAGGGCCTCGTTCGAGGCCTGCAGCAGCTCCCGCTGGGCCTGGAGTTCAGCGGTGCGGTCTTTAACCTGCTGTTCCACGATGGCCGCTAAGCGGATCCGGCTCAGGGCCAGCGCACACTGTGAGGCCAGGGTCAGCAGGAAAAAGCTTTCGTCCGGGGCGAACTCGTGCGGCTCGTGGAAGTCCAGCACAAGAACTCCCAGCGGAAACCCGCTCTCCTCCATTGGGAACACGGCGCTGGCCACGGCCGCCACCCCGCCCGTGTGTGCCTCAAGGGTTGGATAGGCTGCAGCCAGTTGCCCGCTGTCCCGGAAAAACAGCGGCTGGCCTGAATGCAGAACGTCCGCCGCAGGAGTCGCGTCCCCAAGACGCCCGTCTTGCCAGAGACTGGCATCTGAGTGACCACGCCGCGCCGCGACCAGGAGGTCTGTGTCTTGGACCAGCAGCACGGTGCCACCGACGGCCCCAATGGTGTCCAGGACCTCTCCCAGAATGATGTCAATGGCTGCCTGCTCGCTCCGTACAGCCGCCAGTTGTGCGGTGACCGCCTGGAGGCGAATCATTAGGGCGGAGGTCTTTTCCCGCACCGTCACGTCCATCTGGAAGCCAAAGAAGTGGGTGACGGTTCCCGCCGCGTCCCGGATGGGGCTGATGGTCAACTCGTTGTAGAAGAGGGTGCCGTCCGGACGATAGTTGCGCAGCAGGGTGGTGGTGCTGCGCCCTTCCCTGATGGCCGCCCTAATGGCTGCCCTGGGGACGGGGTTGGGGTCCTGGCCCTGGAGCAAGCGGCAATTGCGCCCGATAATCTCGGACGCCGGATAGCCACTGAGTTGCTCGAAGGCTGGATTGACATAAATGATGGGGAGGTCCGGTTGCTGTGCGTCGGCGATAACGGCGCCGTTGACGCTCGCGTTGAGGGCCTGACTGAGCAGGTGGAGATCAACAGCAGGTAGGGTGGAGTGGGCCATGGGCTTCCAGTGGGCGTTGTAGGTTGGCCGTCATGGAATCAATATAGGGTTTTTGCCCTCTGGCACGATCTAAATCATTGGAAAACATTAAAGGATCTTCCCTGCCCACGTCGGATTCCAGAGGGGTGTAGACAGAGTGCTGTCCATATTGTTGTGTTTCCCTATTTCCCCATGGGCAGCACCTGACTCACTTGTTGAGCCGCGCTGGCGAATCCAATTCCTGGACGTCGCACTCGCTCAGTGGCAAGCGATGGCCCAGGTTTTTGGTTGTGCTGGCTGCTGATCGGAGATCGGTGTCGGTAGGGTTTTGGGGCGTCTCGACGGTTCAAGCTGGCCGGACTCAATTCAGGCAACACAATCCACTTAACACCACATATCTTGCGGATCTCCCTCAATTGCTCTATCAACGCAACATAGGGTCACTCTTATAGGACTACAGAATGTCTTCTTAGCCGAAGCCAGTAGGCTGGCCCCATGTCTTTGTCCATTGGTGACCATGTCCCTGAATTAACCGCGATGCAGGACAACGGGCGGCCGTATACCTCAGGGGCCGGCCGTTGGCAGGTTCTGTTCTTTTTCCCCAAAACAGCCACCATTCACTGCCAGTTGCAGGCTCGGCGCTATCAGGCCGTAGCCGCGGACTTCCAAGCGCTCGGAGTCGACGTCGTGGGCATCAATGGGGACGCCAGACAGGAACAAGCCGTCTTCCGGGACCTGTGCAAGCTCGACTATCCGCTGCTCAATGACCGTGCTCAGACCCTCAGTGCAGCTTTTGGAGTACTAGACGAGCCCTGGCCAGGTGAAGAGGTGCGCCGGCCACGCCGTGATACGTTCCTGGTAGCCCCAGACGGAGTCATCACAGACCATTGGCAGGACGTCAACCCCGGAGAGGACGCCGCCACCGTCCTGGCCCGCGTCCGGGAACGGCTGGAGCTCACCCTGGCCTCGAATCCGAACTCATGCTGACGCCCGATAGCCTGCCAGATGGCCAAGTGACTTGTGGACCGTCCTCCCGACTGACTCTCATGAAAGCGCAGGGCTTTCTTAGATGGAGCGGGAGAGGTAACGCCGCTCTGTGATCCCTGCGCGCCAGCATATGAGGCTGCGTGACCCCCCACTCCATCCGCACCTAGTGCATGACCTTCAGTACCATTTTGACTTAGTTCTCTGCTGATGGAACCCCGACGGAGTTTCCGGTGACAGCTCGACTTTAAGGTATGTGGACGTCAGTGAAGCCAACCTCTGAATTATGGCGGGCAGTCGATGAGCATGGTGTTGGACAAGATTCTTCAGCGTCACTGCGATAGAGGGGCCGCCGTGGCTTTCTTCCGCTGGCTCCTGGGAGAGTACGGCGTACCAGTCAACGTGTAGACCGACAAGCTCTGGGGTTATGGTGTGGCCCTGCGCAAGCTTCACAGACTCCTCGCTGTGAAGCACGTCCGGATCATGGAACGGCCCGATGCAACAAGCTTATCGAGCAATCCCGCCGCCTGACACGTGGACACGAGCAGCGAGAACTCAGATTCAGAGGAAGTGCACAAGGATTTCTGACCTGCACGCCAGCATCACGAATCTGCATCACCCGGCGTGCTCTACTGTTCGCGCTCATCACTAAAACGGGCGTTCATGCTCTGGCACAAAGTCGTGCAGCAGGTGGCCTGAAGTTCAGGCCACCTGCTGCACGGAAACTCTTTCATCACTCTAGCGCCACACACTCGCCACAACTCTGCCTGCTACAGCGGGTTCGAGAGCGGAAATAAGATTAAGTCTTCCTGTATCCAGAGCACCTGCCGCCTGCACAGGGCTTACGCTGAACGCGTACAAATGGAGGTAGACAGATGCGCGCAGAACAGGTGACGGACCCGGTGGCCTACCACGGCGAGGGGCCGGTCTGGTCAGAACGTTGGGGTGGTCTGCGCTGGGTGGACATGCTCGCGGGCGATGTGCTGTCACTGGAGGCGGACGGGACGGTGAGTCGCAGGCATGTCGGCAAGGTGGCCGCCGCACTGCGTCCGCGCCGACAGGGGGGCGCAGTGATTGGGGTGGAGCGGGGCTTCGCGCTGGAGGACGAGGATGGCACGGTGACGCCGATGCCGGAGGTCTGGACCGCCCCCGGCATTCGCATGAACGAGGGTGGCTGCGACCCCGACGGACGCTTCTACTGCGGCTCGATGGCCTACGATCAAACGCCCGGCGCCGCGAAACTGTATCGGCTCGCCCCAGACAGCACAGTCACGGTGGTCCTGGAGGGCGTCACCGTCTCCAATGGCCTGGAATGGAGTCCCGACGGCATGCTGGCGTACTACAACGACACTGCAACCGGCCAGGTCAGTGTCTTCGACTATGCCCGCGAGGTGGGTCTGAGCGGACGACGTACTTTCGTGGACCTCACGAGCGAGGGGCTCCAGCCCGATGGCCTGACGGTGGACGCGCAGGGCGGCGTCTGGGTGGCTCTGGTCAATGGGGGGGCGGTGCGGCACTACACTCCGGACGGCAAGTTGGCAGAGGTGATTGAGGTTCCCGCGCGCAAGGTCACGGCCTGCACATTCGGCGGTCCTGGACTGCAGACGCTCTACATCACCACTTCGCGCGAGGACCTTGATGTGGGGGAAGACCCGCTGGCCGGGTCCCTCTTCCGAGCCGAGGTCGGCGTACGCGGTCAGCCGGTGCGTGAGTTCGCCGGGTAAGTGGGTTTGGGGAAAGAGAGTGGTGGGTGCGGCAACACAAGCGGCGATGGATGTCAAGCCACCCTCAGCTGCCCCGCATTCGCGTGACTTGATAAGGTTATCCGCCTTCCGTCTGCCTCGGTGCTAATACCCCTTCTCCACCCAGTCACGTTTTTCTGGCTTGTCCTGAAGAAAGAAGGGTGGCGCGTGATTCCTCATTTGACTTGTGGGCAACATGCCTTCCTGGCCTGTGCCATCTCGACCCACGCTCACATCTTCCTGCGTGCCGCCGCAAGCGCCCGCAAGACCACCACGCTGCTTAAGGTCGCCTGTCATCTCCACGAGCACGGCGTTAACTTTACTGACAGCAAACATGCGGTCGCCGATTTCCAACCCCGCTTGCCACCTGGGGTCCGCGCCTATACCCCACAGCCACCGTCTGGGTCTCTTCAAAAGTCAGACGGGCGGCCTAAACCTCGTCCGCAACAGGGACACCGCTAGGTGGCCGCCCACAGTGACCAGCTCCTCTCCTCTAGCGCCGTGGATTGAAAGTCTTTATCGGCCCGTTCCTTCTCCCATACAGGAACCTGCCATGCCTGCAGACGGTTCCAAGTCCATCTCTGCTGATGACCTAAGCAGGCTGTTGACTCAAGCGCAGCATGTCTACGACGAGACGCGGGACCTTTGCAACGCAGAGGGAACCGGCCCCCAACTTGAGAACGAATACACTTACCCTGAGTTGATGGCGCCCTGGAAGGATCCTCTCGCCCGAACATTCTGCGCGGCTGAATGTCTGGGCTCGTAGTGGAGACGCCGATCGATTCACCGGAAAATCCCTATCCCTCGTACCTTAGCCTCAGTTTCGAGCTCACCTTCCTTCAGCCGAACCAGGTCAGGCAGTAACCCGCTCAAGGTGTCAACTTACAAATGAGCGTTTATGGACTGCTGCAGACGAACGCCCGCCGCCGCTCGCAATGCCATTGTGGAGGGGAGCCAGCAAAACCTGTTCTGAGGGCACAGGCAAGTCCGGGCCCGCAGTGTTGACGTTCTTACGTTGGGCAGCCCAGAGGCACCGAGATGTTGGTTGGCCCGGCCACGTCATCGCATTGCCAGGAGGGCCCCTTGCGGATTGCCATTTTTGGACGGGTGTTCAAGGTGGCTGTTTGGGTGGATGACGTAACGCCAATTAGTGTCCACATTGAAGATTTGGCGTAGGGTGAAGGCCCGTGACCGCGTCCTCTCAGCCCTGCTCCGCCCGGCCCCTCCCATGACCCTGGTCCGCTCGGGTGACACTCTGGCCCTCACCAACCTTAGCGATCAGGCCCTGCGGGTCCGCGCCGTTGAAGCCGCGAGCACCTACGACGTCGAGACCCTGGTCCAGGTCACTTGGGCGTATATGACCGCCGGCAGTCGCAAGGGGGCCCGAACCAGTCCGAAAACTCTGGCGGCTTACCGCCTGGCCGTGCGCGACTTCGTGCCCTGGGCACAGGAGCATGGTGTGCAACTGCTTCGGCCGGGGCGCCGGGATGGCGGGCGATACGTCGCTCAACTGCAAACGCGGCCCTCGCAGGGGCGTGGGCGCAGGGGAACCCTCTCGGCGTCCACCGTCGCGCAATATGTCGCAGGCGCCCGCGCCCTGTACCGGGCCCTGAGCTGGGCCGGCGCCACCGACGCCCAGCCCTTTCAGGATGCCCACGTCCCGCCGGACCCCACACCGGGCATTGTCAAGAACCCCCCTTACATGCGCGAGATTGATGAGGTGCTCCAGCACTGCGAGCCGCGGCTGGCCACCTTGTTGCTGCTGTGTGCCCACGCCGGCCTGCGGGTCAGCGAGGCGCTGAGCGTCAAGACCGCCGATATTCAGGGCACAACGTTGACCGTGCACGGCAAGGGGGGCAAAATCCGCCGGGTCCCACTGGGGAAACGCGTGCGGGCTGCGATTGCTGGTCTTCCGCCCCTCCGCGCGGACGGCGCCCTGTTCATCTGGACGTATCACCAGGCGAAATACCGGATGTCTACGGCCTTTCGTGCAGCGGGTCAAGGGCACGCTTGGCGGGGTTTTCACGCGGCCAGAAAGCATTCGGGAACGCGCCTGTACCGCGCCACCCGGGATTTTACCCGGGTGGGCCTCTTCCTCGGTCACGCCTCGGTCGATACCACCCGCCGTTACGTGGCATTAGAAGAAAACGACGTCCAGAGTGAGGTGGAAGACTTCTAGTCTTCCAATGTCCCGCTCAGGAGCTGCCGAGAGCGGTCCCATAAGGACACGGCGTGAAATCGGAAAGCAGCGGCAGGGACCCGGCATGATGTCGGCGACACCTGCTTCTCCCCATTACCGTACCGCCTGCTTAGCCCCTAGGATGGGGTTCAGGTTGGTGGGGTGTAGCATCGTCCCCGGCCGCTCAGCCTCATCATCCTGCCTTGGAGAAAGACAACATGGGAAAGGGTGGTGTCATCGGTCAGAAGGTCAGAAGTGGCCACTGTTTGAGGCCCGAATGGCGGCGGCCAGGAGCTTACAGTCACGGCAACCAGCGCTAGCTTGACAGCACGCTTAAGAAGTGGCTTGCCGTTTGAACTGCAAAACCCCTCCGTCGTCCAGCCAGGTGGACCGTGGAGGGGCGTGCCTGAGACGACAGGCGGGTTCAGGAGGAGGGGATGCGCACGCCGCCGCCGATAATCAGCTTCTCGACGGTCTTGATCTGCTGCTGCACCTTGGGCGTGATCAGCGCCTGGTTGTAGCGGTCAATGGCCAGTGAGACCCCGCCGTTGCTCAGGCCGAAGCTGCGGTCACCCTCGTGCCACTCGATGCCACTGGAGACGTCCTTGATGATGCTGTAGACGGCGTTGTCCACCCGCTTGAGCATGCTCGTCAGGCCGTGGTTCATGGTCGCGGGGTTCTTGTCGAAGTCGCCGAGTGCGTTCTGGTTCACGTCCACGCCGATGAAGAATGTCGGGCGGCTTTCACCAGCGCAGGCCTTTTTGTACGCTGCGCTCTTCGGCACTGAAGCGTAGGCATTCGACCGGAACTGCAAGCCTTTGGGCAGGGTCTGCGCTTTCAGGCACGGGCGGGCACGGACCTGGTCGACGGTTCCGACCCCGCTGGCGCCTGCGGCGGTGTAGATGATGTCCACACCGTTGTCCATCATCGCCGAGGCGATTTGGCGGGCGACCTTGGGGTTGTTAAACGCGGCGACGGTGTCGCCGATGTTGGCCGTCCTGACCTGGCAGGTCGGGCAGGCGAACTTCGCGCCAGCACGGAAGCCTACCTTGAAGCGGTTGATCACGGGGATGTCCAGACCCCCAATGAAGCCCACGCGCCCGGTGCTGGTCTGGAGCCCGGCCAGGTAGCCCGCGAGGAAGCTGCCCTCGTTTTCACGGAACCGCAGGCCCATGGTGTTGTTGCCACTGGGCACATCGTCCACGGTCACGAACCTGGTTTTTGGATGCAGCGCGGCCGCCTGGGTGATCGCGTCGTTGTTCGAGAAGCCCACCCCGATCACGAGTTGGTTACCGAGGCTCAGGCCGCTGATTCCGCTGCCGACTTCCTTACGCTCCTTGGGGTCGGAGGTGGTGATTTTGCCGCCGGTGGCCTTGATGGCGCGGAGCGCGCCTTCGTAGGCTCCCTGGTTGAAGCCGCGGTCGTTGCGGCCTCCGATATCGAACGCGAGACCCACGTTGACAGGCGCGGCCTGTGCGGTTCCAAGGGCGAGAATGATGCTGGCGGCAGACAACAGAGGGTACAGTCTGCGGGTAGGTATATTCATACCCACATCATGGTGCGGACGTTTTTCGTTTCTCTGACAACAATCCTGCTTTAGGTCCCCCGTAGCCATCCAGGCCAGCAGATGTCTAGGGGAGTGGCATGCTCACTCTGGCTGAGGCTGGCCGGGCCTACAGTTTGTGTGCTGAAGCGTTCAGATCCATGGAGCTGCGGCACCGAAGATGGATTCAGGACCGCACCCATCACCTGAAACACTCCCGGCTTAGCGTGGAGAGGAGCGCCCTTGACGCCTAGGATTGGCATTCTCGGCACCCGAATGAAGGGCCGTCCGCTGGGCAAACGTTTGGTGGACGCCGGCTACCCCGTGATGTTTGGCTCTTGCACTCCTGAAAAAGCCTAAGCCCTCGTTGAGACCCTAGATTCGCCCGTCCAGGAGCAGTGTGGCCGAGGCGCCCTCCTTTGGTGACCTCGTGACCATAGCATTGGGCTTCGGGCGACTGCCCGCCACGGTAGAGGCCGCCGGGAATCTGGTCAGCAAGGTGCTGCTTGACCTGACCAGTACCTGAGACACTTCCCAGCAACCGGTCCAGCTCGCCGTCGGGCACAGCACGTCTGCGGCAGAGGTAGGGGCCCGGTTGGCTCCGGCCGCGCAGGTGGTCAATCAATCTCCTATACGCCGGAGCGTTGGAACAGCCGACGTTCGATGATGTGGTGACAGACGGGGAGGACATAGGGACCAAACACTGGTTGCGAAGGTCCTGCGTGACCTGTGGTTAGAGTCGCGTGGTGTTGGGCCGCTGTCCAGTTCCCGGTGACTGGAGCTATTGTCGCTGCTGTGGTTGCGTCTGGCACGCTTGCCCGGGGCCGGGCCGTATTCGGCGTTCAAGTTGCTGCACCGGGACGTCCCGGACCCGGTGTGGCCTGGTCCACCGGTATGCGAAGGACCAGAACGCTGCCTCTCACCATGTTCAGTTCTCATCCACAATAGGGAAGGCGACCCGGAGGTCGCCTGTTATTTAACAGAGGGCGGTATGCGCCGAATGTCCAGCTTATGCGTCGAACACACCGGCCATCATCCGAGGCGTTGCCCCTGACGTGATTCGTTGAGGCTTCTGTCGGTTCGGGCCTTAGACCCCAGCAAGATGCTGTCAGACAAGGCCGCAGTCACCCCTGATGGGACGCTGTTTAGCCACTGACCTGACATCAGGTGAAAGGTTGCACTGTCAGACGGTCTGACTGCGTCCTAAAATTCGTGCATGACGACATCTATGCGCGTGTCCGTCTTCCTCGGCCTCAGCCTCGACGGGTTCATCGCCAGTGAGGGTGGGGGTCTGGAGTGGCTTGATGTCGTGCACACCGATCCCCCAGAGGACACGGGTTATCAGGAACTCATGGCCTCCGCCGATGTCCTCGTGCTGGGGCGCTCAACCTATGACGCGGTGATTGGGTTCCCGGAGTGGCCGTATGATGGAAAACGCCTTGTCGTCGTGACACACCGCCCCATAGAAGCGAGGCATGGTGAGCAACGCTTTGAGGGTGAATTGAACGAGTTGTTCAAACAGCTGGCTCAGGAAGGGCACCAGCACGTCTATCTGGATGGCGGCGACGTGGTAAGGCAGGGATTACGGGCGGACAAGGTGACTGACCTGACGCTGTCGTGGTTGCCCATTGTTCTGGGTTCGGGCATCGCCCTGTTTGAGCGTGGCTTGCCGGAACGCCGCTGGCGGCTGGTCAGCAGCCGCGCCTTTCCGAGTGGTCTGATGCAGGCGACGTACCAGGCAAGATAGGTGGGCAACGTTACAGCCCGGTTCGACGAACAAGGGTTGTAACAGCCAGAATGTCGCCAATTGCGGCAGGGTCTACGAACAGGCAGGTTTGGTCCCCGTCATGCGCGGGCGACGCCTGAGCTACGCGCGCACGTGCAGACCAGTGGACACTTTGGTTCTGTGGCCCCATCAGGGCTCCGGCCCCAGCCAGATTGACGCTGCATCTTAAGCCGGGTGGCTTCGGCTGCCGCTCCAAAATCGATCAGGCCTGCCAAGATGTTTTCCACCGTCAGCGGAGGCTGCTTCGTCCCCACTGCACGTCGGGGCAGTATGGATACCAGGCGGTAAAAAGCCGCTGCCTGGCACAGTTCCTCGTAGCGGGCATCTACCTTGCCCGGTAGCCCCTCTGGATTCAACTGACCCACCAGCAGGTATTCCAGGAACGTCGGTTCTCCCCGGTCCTCCACCGGCAGTAGCGTCCCGGCATAGAAGGCGCTGTACGCCCGCCACGCCGACGCCAGGGACCCGCCGGGCCAGTGGGCAAGCTCCGGATGATGGGCGCTCAACTTCTGGAGTTCGTCTCGGGGCAAGGCACTGCGCCCGTATCGTTCTGGATCCAGAGCCAGTGAGGGGCGCACCAGGTCATACAATCCCCGGGCAAGCACACGACACGCCCCTGAGCTTCCCAGACCCGGAGCGTTTTGCGGGTCTGGTGCTGGACATGCGTGGCGCGGGAGCCGTACATCGCCTCGGCCAGTCGCTCCACCGTCATGGGCCAAGCGGCCTGCCGGGCCAGTTGCCAATCGACATCCACCACTTGACCTCGGGTGACCGGACTTGGCACATGTGCAGAGATCAGGTCAGCTGCCGTCACACGGGGTAGGGCGTCAACCGTCTCGACATGGGGTCTTCGATTCAGAGACAAGAAGTGACAGGCGTCATCCAGATGGAGATAACGTGGCGCATTCCGTCCTTGGCTCCGATGTGGTGCGCTCTGGAGATGATGACGACGAATCCAGCGCTTTAACCCAGTGGAGGTCATCCCAGTCAGCTGAGCCAGATCCGCCAGACTGACCCAGCAATACTGGTGGCTCTGAGATCCGTAGAGAAAGTGCGTCGCCTGTTCAAGGGTGCATTCCAGCTACCCGGCGACAAACGCGGGGCTAAGAGGCCCGTAGACGCGTTGTAATTGACGGAGATGTTCTTGAGGCGGGAGAGAGCAGGTGATGTGGTCAGGAATCAAGCTTTGATCTTACCGCTCGGCCAGACCGACTGGCGCCTGTGCCAGTGGCTGCGTCAATCGTTGGGTTCTCCTGGCCCAGGAACGAGGCGCAACCTCGCGCGGGGGATGGCGCAAGGCTACCCCCACCCGCAGAGTATTGAGCCGGTTCAGCTATGGCCAGGATCGCTGTCGTCGCTGGGCCGACCGTGATGTTGGGGTTGCGGTGTCTGGTCCGGTGTATCCGTGCTTGGTGTTTCCGGAGCAGGCTGCTGCTCTACATTATGGTCTGACTCAACCACGCCGTTCTGAGGCGCTTGTGGAGCCTGGGTGGATTTCGTCATGGTGACCTCCTGGAACAAGTGCGGACGATTAGGATGGAAGTTCATAATGTGCCGTCTGGGAGCCCGGTCAGTCCATACTTTGTGAAGCCACCTTGGGATTCAGGTCAGCACCAGCGGCAGGCACAGAAATGTAGACAACGTTGAGCAAACGGTTATGCAACTTGTTTTGGTAAGGTGACGCGGTGCTGGGCAATCAGAAACTGTCGGGCGATCGACTTCCATTAGATGTGTTCGGCCACGCCGCTAATGTGTACCATCGGTTCACGCTGAGTTCTAGCAATGTCGAAGAACTGCTGTTGGAACGCGGAATCGGCGTGACCCGCGAGTCCATCCTCACCTAGAGCATCAACTACAGAGACCTGTTCGCGCACAGCTTAAGCCACAGGGAAGCCGGCCGGAGTTCCCGAAGGCACCTGAATGAGATACACGTGGACGTCGGTGGCATCATTCACTGGCTGGGGCGAACATTCGACAATCATGGAGCCGTGTCGGACATCTTTTTGCAAAACCACCGGGCTCCCGGGGCCGCCCGATTGTTCTTCAGGCAACTGCCGGGCGAAAATGATGTGCCAGAGGTCGTCCATATCGATCAGCTCGGGAGCCACGCCATAGCCCTGAACACCTCTCCCCCTACTCCACAGCGTGAAGCACGTTGGAGTCATCTCAACGGGTCGCCATAGCAACCCCATCGCGCGACACGACGACAGGAACGGTAGCAACCTGGATTCAGGTCACGATAACGGACACAAGGCTTTCTCAACCTGCACGCCCGGACCCACGAACCTGCACCATCCGGCGCGCGGTGCTATTCCCGCTCACAAGAGACATCACCACTAGCAACAGGCGTTTTACTGCTGGCGCGCGGTGATGCAGCAGGCGGCCTCACTTTCGGGCCGCCCGCCGTGCTGCAACTCTTCCGCTTCCCTATTGTCAACAACTTGTCACAACCCAAAGGACTGCGTGGTCCCGGGGTGCGCCTCGGCGACTGGTTGGGTGACAGCCGCCAGCCCTCGCTGGAGCAGCCGAGCCACCGTGCTGGGATGGGCCCCGAACAGGCGGCCGCACTGCTTAGCCGTCCGTCGCCCGGCCTGGATCGACTCGCGGATGTCCTGCTCCTGATGCGAGAACAGTTTGCGGCCCCCGAGACGCCCCGCCAAGCGGACCTTCTTCAGAGCGTCCAATTCGGGTGTCTTGCCCCCTGAGAGCGTCATTTCCGGCAGTTCTGCCCGCCGTCGCACATCTCGCGCGGAGTCCACGGTGCGTCCAGAACACGGTTGGCCAGTTCCGCCGCGAAGGCGGCGGTGTCCTTGACCATCACCAGATCCAAGGTGATGTCCTTGGCGCTGTGATAGTTGATGTCTTCGCCCCGGTACAGGAAGGCCGTCGGGACGCCCCAGCGCATGAACGAGACGTGATCGCTGCTGCCCTGCACATTGCTGGTTCGCCCGAAGGTCACGCGTCTGGGCTGGCCGTCGTCCTTGAACACGCGCAGGTCCGGTCGGATCTGCCGTGCCAGGGCCAGCACCTCGACGTCGCCCGCGACGCCAAGAGGTTCGGCGGCCACGCCCACCATGTCCATGTTCAGCATGGCGCGAGTCTTGCGGATAGGGTACGACGGATCGCGGGCGAAAATGGAACTGCCGTGCAGTCCATATTCCTCAGCGTCGAACAGCACGAACCAGGCGCGCTCCGCAAGGGGGGTGTTCACGGCTCGCCGGGCCAGGTCCACCACAGCGAGGACGCCGCTGGCGTTGTCGTTCGCACCGGGGCTGTCATTTACGCTGTCCAGGTGGGCTCCAAAGACGATCTCAGGCGTGGCACTCACGCGAGCAGCGATCAGGTTGTGTCCCGTGACCTCGCGAAGTTCGACGTTGCAGGTGACGGTGGCCGTCTGTCCGGCCAGTCCGAGCACCTTCAGCCCCTCTGCCCCGCTGATCATCACCAGCGGAAGGGACGTGGCGGCGATTCTTTTGAGCTGTTGAACGGGGCAGTTGTTAACCAACACCAGTCCAAAAGCTCCAGCAGCGATGGAGCGGTCTGCCAGATCACGCCATGAAACCGCGTCACAACTGGCGCCCTCCAGCGCCACCAAAGCAAGCTGCCCACGCAAGCCCGCCGCTTCCATGTCTGCACGAGAGGCGGCAGGAGAGACGCGCACCAGCCGTCCCGTTTGTTCGCCGCCGCCTGCACCGTATATGGCGGCAGCAGACACACTCAGGTTGCCCACTTTGACGGTGCCCCCCTGATCGAAGGGACGTTCCAGGGTCACGGGTTGCCGGGTCACGCGATATCCCAGCGCGGTGAACTGATCTTCCAGCCACGCCACGGCCTGATCGTGACCGGGCGTGCCGACGGGACGCGGGCCAAAGCGCTTGAGGGTACTCCAGTCCTGCACCACGGTACGCCTGGTGGCCGCCGCCTGGGTGGCTGGGTTGCGCGGCCACGTCACAATCCGCCAAATGCCCACCATCAGCAGCACGACCATGGAGATCGCCAAGGCCCACTTCCAGGCGGGCAGCGCGGGCTTGGTGGGCAGACGGCGTGTGCGGGCGTACATACAGGAAAATACGCGGGCGGCGAGGCTCCAGTTTCCAACGGGAGCAAAAGACTCAAGGCATGAATCACAAGACGAGACTGCGATCACGGTGCATCCCGCCCGTCCGGGTCACCCCTGAACCTTGGACCCACTTCCCCTTCCAATGACGTGGAATGGACCACTACTCCCGGAGCATAGGCAACGCCTACCGCGGAGGTTATGGCATCAGAAATCTGGGCTACGGCGGACAGGACTCCGGTGACGCTACGACAGCAAGGGGAGGGCCGACAGGTGGAGCTCTCAGGGACGCGGCGCTCAGGAATGTCTCTCTAGCGTGAGAGCACAGCGAGCGATGTTCTGGCCCACAATTTGAAATTCACCGAACTCAACGGCCGATTGCCACTTTGTCAAGCCTATTCACGGTCATTCAGTCAGAGTCTGTTTCACACGTCCCGATCCGCCGATGTAAACATCCGGCTGGCTGCCGCCGCGTAGCCGGCTGGGGGATGTCCTGGGAAAGCAACAACTTCTGATCATAAGCCAGCGATGGTTTAGGGGCTCCGGGGAAGCGGGCTGTTCGGGCCTCCAACTCCAAAGGCGGGCGGCGGACCTTACCAGTCCGCCGCCCGGGACAGCGCCGCTCAGGGCTGAAGGAGACCCACCAGTCCGTAGATGCCCGAGTCGCCGACGACCACGATGCGGCCGTCCGGCAGGGTCGCCATCCCGCGAATCATCTCGGTGAAGCCGTTGCTTGCGCCCAGCACGCTTTTGCCCCCACTCCCGAAGGCCGCATCGAGCGTGCCGTTCGCGTTGTAGCGCACCACCGCCGCGTCCGTCTTGCCGTCGGGACTGGTTGTGTAGCCCGCTGCGAGCAGCTTGCCATTCGGCTGCATCACGGCGGCATTCGCGCCCGCGTGCCCTGTCCCGACCACCGTCGTAACTTTGCCCCCGCTCCCGAAGGCCGCGTCCACCGTACCGTCCGGGAAGAGTTTTGCCACTGCAAATCGGGATAAGCCCGCCGAATCGAAAATCTGACCTGCCACCCCGATGCGGCCTGCGGAAGCGTTGTACTGCACTGCCCGGGCCACCGTATCGCCCGTGCCGAAGCTCAGGCCGAGGATGCCGTCGCCACCCCCGAAGCTGGGGTCGAGCGTGCCGTCCTCCTTGTAGCGGGTCAGGAACATGCGCTGAATGTTGTTGTGCTTCGCCCACCCCGCAACCAGGGGCCGCGAGTTGACCATCGTGACCGCCGAGGAACTGGCGCCGCCCTCCGAGTTGGGGAGCGTGAGGTAGTGCGCGCCGTCCCCACTGAAGCTCTTGTCGAGCTGGCCTGCGTTCGTGTACGTGGCGATGGTGGGCCGCATCGGGCTGGAGTTGACGTACCCGCTGGTGAACACCCGGTCGGGCGCCACCGCGATGTCGTTGGCGTTACTGAGGACGTTGTCGTTCCCCATCGTCGTCTGCACGATCCCCGTCGAGTTCCAGCCGCCGTCGGCGGAGCCGTCGCTGAGCTTGAAGGCCTCCACGAACTGCTGGCGGGTCCTATACACCGTGCTCGAGGAATCCTCCACCTCCTTTCGGGCGCTGCCCGAGACGAGTACGCGGTTTCCCTGGATCGCCACGCCCGTCACAGTGAACTCGTGCGGGCTGTTGCCAGTCACGATATGGTAGGTGGCCGGGCAAATTGCGCACTGCCACGACGTGCTCTGGTAGATCTCCTGGAGCTTGCGCCAGCCCATCTTGGCAAAGGTGGGGTCGAGCGAGCCGTCTGGCAGGACACGGGCGACAAAGCCGAAATAGCCGCCGTACGCCCCGCTTTCGCGCCCCTCGCCAACGATGAGGATCTTGCCGTCGGCCTGAACCGCCACGTCACGGACGCGGGTATAGAGGTCTCCGAAGTACAGGGCCTTGAGCATCACGAATGAGCCCGGCTTCGGCGTGATGGTTTGGGCGGTCATGTTCTCGGGGGTGCCCTCCTGCACCTGCGAAGCGGGCAGGGCAGGGGACGGCGCCATTGTGCCGCAGGAGGCGAGGGCGGCGGTCAGAGCGAGGAGCGGCAGGGATCTGAGGAGGTGCGGCATGGTCGTTCCTTTTGGGCTGGGTGTGAGGAGGCGGAGAGCCGGGGTCTGTCGGAGGTGGAGACGCGGGAGATTCACCGAATCCCCCGCATGACCGGAAGGGACGGGGGGACAGGAGCCCCCTGGGCAGCCACGCGCATCTCGCCCGAGAGGAGGGCATAGGCGGCGCTCCAAGCCGCCTGAACCTCTGACGTGAACGCCTCGCCAAGTCCCTGCTTCAGCGTCCACAGCAGCGCGCTTCCCACGACCTCGTAGTGCTCGTCGCGGACGCCGTACCCGCCGTGCCGCCGTCCCAGTTCGCGGACGGCTGGAAGAATGGCGTCTGGGGTTCGCAGGCCGCGAACCACCAGACCGAGCGCGGTCATGAGCTTGCGACCCTGCCCGCTCAGGTCGTGCGGAAAGAGGAGGCGCAAGTCTGGGTCCAGCTCGAACAACCGGGCGTAGAAGAGGCGAGAGGCGTCCTCTGCGATCGGTTCTACAAGGCAGAAGGTGGATTGCACGAGGGCGGTCTGGCGACTGTTCATATCGGGCTCCTTTTGATGCGTTCAATGCTGAGGGCACGGTAAGCGGAGTGCCGTCACCGCCCCGTCATCGCGCAGGAACAGCACCCTCACCCGGGTTTGCCCTCGTGTGCGCAGGAGCGGTGGTGCGGCATGTCGTGCCAGGTGCCCTTCACAAGGTTCCAGCGGCGGCCACTTCACCCTTTGGACAGGCGAAAACGCAGGCTTAGAGTGGGGCGGGTTCCAGGGAGAACGTTCCTAGCAAGTGAACGACGTGGAGGGCAACGCTCCTGATAGGGCGCCTGAACTTCAGTCGGCCTGCTGCATGACGTCACCCCAGAGCCGCAGGGCAGGTGTCAAATGGTGTCGCCATGCTGGGGCAGGGACAGTGGTTCGGGTGTGCTGGTGCAGGTTCGAGACCCGGGCGTCCCTCGCCCTACACGCCCGGGTCCGTCGTCCCACCGCGAACAGACGAGTCCCCTCCCGGTGGTGCGGTTTCTCGGTGAGTCAGGGTGCACATTTGATGTCAATTGCCGCTTTTTTCTCGTGGCTGACGGTGATCCCGCACTCAATCAGCACCGCCTGGACGTCTCGCTGGCTGAGGGAGAAACGGTGATCCAGCCGCAGGGCCCAATTGATGACGCCGAGGAAAAACAGTGGCGCCAGCGGCTTCCGGTCAGGCACAGCTCAGCAGCTTACTGGCGTTGAGTTGCCAGAAACCCACCGACTCCTTCAACAGGTGGGGCGGGGCAACCACTTCCGCTTTATACGGCTTACATCCTGTCCAGGACGTCAATGATGCTCATAATCATTGAACTGCCGATCAGTTGCCAAAACCATCTGGCGTCACTGCCGGGACGGCTCGGGACGGGCGCAATGACGGGGTGGTGACGGCCCCCCCGGCACACTCCGGGCAGTCGAATCGACCCGGCAGAGCGCCGAACCGGTTGAGGACACCAAAGGAATGCCTGTGCCACGACCCATCCAGATTACCCCCGTCCTGGTTCTTACCGTCGCCCTCGCCTCCTGTGGAATGAACGCGGTGCCCACGTCCCCGACGCCGGAACTCCAGCAGGAGAGGACCGGCGGCCCCGCGCTGAGCAGCTTGGCCGTCTCCTCCGGCGCTCTCAAGTACGTCAAGTCCTACTCCTTCGGCACTGGCTACACCCGCTTCCGCGATGTGACGCGCCAGAGCGACGGCCGCATCCTCGTGGTGGGCGAGGGGTATGACGCCGCCACAACATCCTCGAAAGCCGGGTACTTCGCCTTCGTGGCACGCTTCACCGCCGCCGGCTACCTAGACACCACCTTTGCCAAGACGGGCTGGCGCAGGCTCAACGTGCCCGTCCGCAAGAAGAGCTGCTACGGCGTCCTGAGCCACGTCTGCACGTCCACCCAGGCGACGCGTGACGGCAATTCCCCCTACGAGTTCCGCGTGGGCGGCGTGGCCCTGCAGGGCGACCGGGTGCTCGTCTCGGGCAGCGTGCGCCGGGAGAACACGACCACCATGAACGGCATTCCGATCACCGGCACGGAGTACGAGGACGCGCACCAGCAGGTCATCGAGTCGTTCAAACTCTCCGATGGCTCTACCGACTGGGCGTTCGGTGCCCAGAACACCGGCTACGCGATGACGGTGATGCAGGACGACCACACCCAGAGCCATATCAACGACCTCGCGGCGACGGGTACCCGGGTGTTCGGCGCCGGGTACGTCAACACCTCGCCCATCCGGGGCATCGCCTCGGTGTACACGGCGGGCGGCGTGCTCGACAAGAGCTTCAGCGGGGACGGCGCCTATGGCCTCAACGTCCCGAACGCCAACGGGGGGGTCAGCCTCGGCGGCGTGACCATGATGAACGCGCGGCCCCTGATGGTCGGCTGGGCGAAACAGAACGGCCGGATGCGCGCGCTCGTCGCCCGCTTCACGGAGGACGGGCTGCCTGATCCCACCTTCGGGGGTGGAGACGGCCTCAAGGGTCTGGAGTTCGGTGCCGGGGACAGCGCCGCCTACGCCGCGCGTTACAACGCGGCCAGCGACCGCATCGCCCTGGCGGGCCGCAGCGTGAACTCTTCTGCCAAGTGGAGTTTCGCCGTCGCCCGGTTGAGGCCCGACGGCACCCCTGACTCGGCCTTCAGCGGGGACGGCCTGGTGACGACCGACTTCGGTACGGGGGATGACAACGCGACGAGCGTACTGATGAACGACAGCGGGCAAGTGTACGCTGGCGGGTACTCCACCCGCCCAGATGGAACGCGGGACTTCGCCATCGCCAAGTACGCGGCCTCTGGCGCCCTGGACACCACCTTCGGCGCAGGCGGCAAGACCACCCTCGACCTGGGTTGGAAGGACGACCTGATCCGCTCGATGGCATTCCAGTACGACGGCACCCTGATCGTGGTGGGTGAATCTGGCCCGAAGGGCATCATCGGCTTCGTGACCCCCTGAGCCTGGCCGACTTGCGCATGGAGGCCGCGCCCCACCCGGGTGGCTGCCTCCCTTACGCCCACTTCCCGATCCGGTAAGCTGGACGACGGAGGTGGGCGGTGCAGGCGAGGCTCCTCGGAACTCCGTTGCTGGTCGTCTCGGGACAGGTGGTGCGCCCCCCCGCGCGCAAGTCGCTCGCCCTGCTCGCCTACGTTGCCCTCGCAGGTCTCACCCCGCGTGAGCGTCTTGCAGGCCTGCTGTGGTTCGACCTGCCGCCGGACGGTGCACGGCACAATCTGCGGCAGGAACTGTACCGCCTGGGCCGCTCGGCCCTGTCGCCCTATGTGGTCGCCACCCCCGAGGCGGTCAGCCTCACACCGGAGGTGCGGGTGGACGCAGTCGACTTCCTGGCGCACGAGGCGGCAGGCGATTACGAGGCGGCTCTGGCGCTGTACGGGGGGCCATTCCTCGATGGCGTTGATCTCGACGGGGCGGAGGGGTTCGAGGAATGGCGGCAATCCCAGCGTGACCGCCTGACCCAGGCGTGGCGCCGCGCAATGAACGCACGCGCCGCCGCCCACGAGAGGGCAGGGAACCTGCGCGGAGCCCTAGACACGCACCTCGACCTGCTCGCCGAGGACGAGTTGCAGGAGACCCACCAGCGGGAGGCGATCCGGCTGCACCACGCGCTGGGCGAGCGGAGACAGGCCCTCGACCGCTTCGAGCGCTTCCGCGACTTGCTTGCCCGGGAGCTCGGCCTGGAGCCGCTGCCCGAGACGGTCGAGGCCGCACTTGCCGGGCCAGTGAGAGTGGGGGCAGAAAACCTGGCATCCACCTCGGAGCCCATTGCGCTACGCCCGCCGCTCGTGGGGCGCGAGGACACCTGGGTTGCGCTGGAGGGGGTGACGGCGGGCTTGGCCCTGCTGGAGGGCGAGGGCGGCGTCGGCAAGACCCGGCTCGCGCTCGCCTTCGCGGCGTCGTTCGGCGTGCCAGTGGTCTGCCGCGCCCTGGAGGTCACCCGCGACACGCCCCTCGCCCCGGTTGCCGGGGCGTTGCGCGTTGCCCTGGAGGACGTTCGCGCCGCCGAACGGCTGCGGGCGCTGCAGGAGCCGTGGTGCGCTGAGGCCGCCCGCCTCGTGCCCGAGCTGGGGACAGGGACGCCGCTGCCCGATGAGAATCGGGCGCGCTTCCTCGAAGGCCTGACGCGCGCCCTGCTCGAGGCGGCCGGGCCAGACGGCGCCCTCGTTTTCGACGACCTCCAGTGGGCGGACGCAAGCACGCTGGAAGTGCTTGCGGGGCTCGCACGGCGAACCCAGACGTCAAACCGGCCTCCGCGGCTTCTCGCCACCGCCCGCACGCCCGACCTCGAACACTCCCCCACCTGCCGCGCGGCGCTCGACGGGTTGAGACGGGACGGCCTGCTCCACATGCTCCCGCTCGACGGCCTGAGCGAGGCCGAGGTTGGCCGCCTCGTGGGGGCGCTGTCCGGAAATCCGGAGGCCGCCCTGTTCCCGGCTCGGCTGCACCGGGCAACCTCAGGCAATCCCCTGTTCCTGATGGAGACGCTGCGGTATCTGCACGCCACGGGCGTCCTGCGGATCGAGGGCGGCGCGTGGAGCACCCCCTACGACGACCAGACGCTTGACTATGCCGAGCTGCCCATCCCCCCCGGAGTGCAGGAGGCGGTGCTGCGCCGGGTCGAGGCGTTCGGACCGCTCGGGCGGCGCTTCCTTGATGCGGCGAGCGTGAGCGCGGAACCCTTCTTCCTGGAGGATCTGGCGGCGGTTGCAGCGGCCTCTGAGTGGGAAGCGTTGGAGACGCTGGAAGGGCTGACGCGCCGCAGCCTGCTGGAGGCCCGTGGGACGGGGTACGCCTTCACCCACGACCTCGTGCGACGCTCGGTGCGGGCGGCAATGTCCTCGGAAAGGGCGCGGCTGCTGCACCGCCGCCTCGCGGATGTGCTGGAGGCGCGGTCAGGCTCCCCAGCACTCATCGCCGAACACCTGGAGGGGGCGGGGCGGCCCCATGAGGCGGCCCGCAGGCATGTCCAGGCGGCGGAAGCGGCCCGCGCCGTGTACGCCTACCGCCAGGCATTCGACCACCTGGGTCATGCCCTGGCCGCCTCCCCGGTGCCCGAAGACGCCTTCGCGTGGCAGCTCCAACGGGTCGAGCTCTGCGTCCATCTGGACGATCGTGAGGAGCGGGGGCGGGAGATCGACGCGTTGGCGGCTCTGGGCGCGCGGCTGGGCACCGCGGAGGCGCAGCTCACCGCCCTGATCCAGCGTGCAGCGTACCTGGAAGATCTGGGGCGGCACGAGGAGATGGCCCGGCTGATGGCAGGGGCGTTCCCACTGCCACAGGTCTCCCCCGAGCTGCGGGCCCACGCCCTGCACCTCGCCGGAACGGCCGAGGCAAATCTGCGGCGGCCCGCGGCGGCGGAGGCGCACCTGCGCGAGGCACTGGAGGTCTCGCCCCTCAGCAACTTGCGCCGCCGGGCCATCCTGGGCTCCCTGTTGCCCGGCCTGCTCGACGCCGGGCGTATGGACGAGGCGCAGACCCTGATTGAGGAGACCCTCGCCCTGGCCCGGGCCGCCCAGGACCGCCAGGCCGTCGCGCTCGTGCTCAACAGCGCGGCCCGCCTGGCGTTCCGACGAGGCGACCTCTCCGGGGCCGTCCGGGATCTGGAGGCCGGGCTGCGCGAGGCGCGCTGCATTCACGATCTGCGGCTGCACAAGGCCTTCCTGATCAACCTCATCCAGGTGCTGGTGCGGGCCGGGCAGCTTGACCCCGCTGTGGCCGCCCTGCAGGAGGGCCTCGACCTTGTGCACGACTCGGCAGATCCCAAGGTGGAGGCGGACTTCCAGCACCGCCTGGGTGACGTACAACTGCTCCGCGGGCGGCTGGGTTCGGCGCTCGGCGCGTATGAAGCCGCCTGCCGCTCGGCGGACGCGCTCGGCCAGCGCACCCAGCAACTCATCCGCCGCGTCAAGCTCGTCCGGTTACTGGTGAGCCTCGGCGACATCGCGGGGGCGCGGGTGGCGGCCGCTGACCTCACCCAGCTGATCGGGGCGGGCGAACACGAGGGGGATGCGCTGACGGGCCGCATCGAGAATGCCCGGGTGCTGCTGGCCGCTGGGGACCCAGGGGAAGCATTGCGCGAGCTGGACGGTGCCCCGGCGCCGGGCTCCTCACCGGAGGGCGCGCAGGAGTGGCACGCCCTCCATGCCGAGGTCCTGCTCGCGCTCGGTCAGGCAGGAGAGGCAGCCCGAACGCTGGACAAAATCACGGAGGGGAGCCTGCGCCCACTTGTCCTCGCGCTGCGGGTCGAAGTGGCGCGGGTCCTGGGGGAGGACGTGGCCACCCCCCTGGTTGAGGTTCAGGCGGCGCTGAACCTCGGCACCCCGCCCCCCTTGGAACGGCTCCGGCTGCACCTGCTGAACCCTGACGACCCGGGCGGTTCCGGCCTCGCGCGCAGCCTGGCAGCGACCCTGCCCCCCGAACGTCGCCCCGCCTTCCTGGCCTATTGGGGTGTGCCCGAGGTGGCGGTCCTAGAGAACGGGGCCCCCGCGTGACCCCCACCCCTTTCCTCACCGAGGCGCAGGAGGCGCTCGTGAGGGCATCGCTCGCCCGGCTCCTCCTCGACCCGGACGAGGCCGCGCGGGACTTTTACAACCGGCTCTTCGCCGCCGACCCGGACGTGCGGGCCCTGTTTCGCAACGGCCTGCACGCCCAGGGCCAGAAGTTCATCGCCACCCTTGACGTGTTCGCCGGGGACCTCTCCCGGTTCGGCGCGCTGCGGGCATCGGTCAGGCGGCTGGGCGTTCGCCACGCCGAGTACGGGGTGCGGCCCGAGCAGTACGCCACCGTAGGCGAGGTGCTGATGGAGACCCTGGAGGCGCGGCTAGGACCCGCCTTCACACCCGAGGTGCGGAATGCCTGGGCGCTCACGTACGCGCTCCTGGCCGGCGAAATGCTGGCGGGAGCGCCCGCCCCGAGGGAGTAGAAGGAAACGCCCTGGGCCCGAGCCGCTCGCTCCTACGCTCGCCTCCCGAACGGGCGAAATCAGAAACGCGCCCGCCTGCGGGCATGCCACCGCCTGCTCCAGACTCAAGACCAGCCTGAGATTGCAGGGAACTCGCCATGTCACGCCCGTGTCACTGAGGCCCTGGCAAGCTGCCTCCACGCTGCGCCCACCGCCGGAAAAGCTGGGACGCGGCTCCTCTCCCCCATTCCAGGAGTCTCAGAAGATGCACCCACTGTCTGCCCTGCCCCCGCGTTCCTCCACCCACCTCGCACGCTGTGCTCTCACCGCATTCCTGTCTCTCTGGTTGGCTCTTCCGGGCGGTGCCTGGGCAACTTCCGGACAGACCCTCCCGGACAGCCTGTCTGGGCCGGACACCGATAGCAATGGAATACGCGACGATCTTGACGTGTTCATCTCGGCCACCTACCCGGCAGCCGAACAGCGCTCCCGTGCCGACGCCCTGCGTGACTATGCGCGCAGCCTCCAGAGGGCCACCGTGGCAAACGAGAGGCCGAATGAACTCTGGCTCGGCGTGCAGGCCCTGGTCGGACTCCAGGCACGGGGAGAGGCGCGCTGGATCTCTTTGGCTGCTGAAGTCCGGTCCCGCACGCTGAACACCACGCCGCGTCTGAATGCCTATGCGGCATTTCAGGGCCGGGTAAGTGCCCAGAGCGGTCTGATCCCCTTGGCGGGCGCTTCCAGTGAGAGTGGAACGCTGGATCATTGCCAGCGCGACTGCACGATCATTCTGTTTCAGAATGGAATCTTGACGCCGGAAGAACGGGCGCTCAGCAGCGTCTGGCAGCTTCAGAAGCTGCTGGGCAACAGCTACCGGGGGCAGCGGCTGATCTACGGTTTGAACTACAACCCCACCGACGGGTTGGCAGACTTCCTGGAGGTGTTCCGGCAGAAGCTGGGCGAGCGTCTAGGGGGAGCGTCCGAGTTCGGCCGCGACTACGGCGCTCCTGATGGGGTGGAGCAGGCGATACGCGACTTTCTGACCTCCAAACTC
Organism: Deinococcus humi; assembly: GCF_014201875.1. Classification (NCBI taxonomy): domain Bacteria; kingdom Thermotogati; phylum Deinococcota; class Deinococci; order Deinococcales; family Deinococcaceae; genus Deinococcus; species Deinococcus humi. The sequence continues at coordinate 36,545 of NZ_JACHFL010000016.1, forward strand.
TCGCAGGCGGTCAAGGTTCCCACGTCTCCCGGCGGACTACTGGCCGCGCTGTCCAATCCCACGTCGCTGCTGCAGCCACAGGCGGCTGTGCCCTCTCAGCAGGAAGTGACAGGAGCCGTCGAAGACTACGCGCGGACTTACCTCGACCGGCTGGTCAAGACGACGGTCAAAATTCGCACGGCCACACAGGCATCCACCTATACAGATGCGCGCATCGCTCCACTGACCGACAATATCGAGACCCTGCTCCGCCAGGGGCTTCCCGTCGTGCTGGTGGCCCACAGTCAGGGCAACCTGTACGCAGAGGTGGTGATCCGGGAATTGCAACGGCGACAGGTGCCGCTGGAACGCTTCCGCATGGTGGGGGTGGCGGTGCCGAACGATCATGTTCCGCTGGGGTCCCGCTACATCACCACGCGCTCGGACCTGGTGATCGCAGCCCTGGGCCTCGTGTTTCCGGTGCTGGCGACGAACGACACATCTGTGCCGCCGATGCAGCAGGGCGGTGCATTCATGGGACACGCTTTTACCGAGGTGTACACGAATACCGGACATCAAGTGGCTCTCACCCTCAAGCAGGCGATTGAGGACGCCATTGCTCAGGTCAATCCTTGAACGCCCGAAACGCGCGGTCCCTTTGCCACACGGTGTCCTGCCAGGTGTTTAGCGCTCGCCACGCTCCCACCGCACAGCTGGAGAGGATCGCTTGATTCGGGCGCTATCGCCCCAGTGGGTCGTGGCCGGCCAACCATCCAACAGGCCTGCGGCCGCCACGATCGCAGCGCCCGCACAGATACCCAGGACCAGGCTCTGTTCCTGGCCATGCCGCTTGAGCCATAGCCGCAGGGCCTCATTGGCCTCGATGTAGGGCACATGCGGCACCACAATCACATCTGGGCCCCTCCTGAGCTGCGCGCCGAGCTGAGCAAAGGTGGAGTGCGGCACCACGTTGAAGGCGCCGGCAGCCTGAAAGACGGCGTACGGGGCGAGCACGTCAGCCACCTCGGTCAGGTCATGGCCCACCACCACGGCGACGGTGGGTTTGGCAGGATCGAAGACGGGTGAGGCGGGGCTGGCAGCGGTGGCATGGGGGAGTGCCGGAGCAGCCAGATACGAGGCGCCCTTCGAGACGCTGACCACCCACAGCGTCTTGATCGGCGCCTGTTGGTCAGTGCCCATTCCCGCACCGCCCCACACGGTCTCAGCGATCACCCAGGCTCGGACGCCCCCCACACGCCTTCAGCGCCCCGCTTCTCTCACGCACCCCGGTTCACCGACTGGGACGGAGGCCATATGACCCAGACCCGCCAATTGATGCGCCTGACCTTGAACCCTTCACCCGGTGTACCTGCGGCACCCGACAGCCTACGAGCCGTTGAGCCGCAGGACGTGCCTGCACTCGCGGCCCTGATGCTCGATGCCTACCGGGGCACCGTGGATTTTGAAGAGGACGCCACGCTCGAGGACGCCAGGGCGGAACTGCAGCGCCTTATGCAGGGCGAGTACGGCACCCCCCTGCTGGGCGCCTCACGCGTCGCCGTGCTGAACGGACGCGTGGTGGGCGCCGTGTTGCTGACCCGCTGGGGCCCGGAAGCCTTCCCGTTCGTGGCGTTCACCATGACCGCCGCGGCATTCAAAGGGCAGGGGATTGCGCTCGGCGCTATGGAGGCGGTCATCGCGGGCCTGTCCGCCGCTGGCGAAGACTGCCTGCAGCTGGTGGTCACCACCGCCAACACCCCCGCCGTCCGGCTCTACAAGCGACTGGGCTTCCAGGTCGTGCCCCCCGAGACCCCCACACCGGAGACGAACCCCACCGCGAACTGAAGGCCAGGGCAGCGCCGCGGCAGGAGCGGCCTTGCGTTCGCCAGGTTCGCTGAAGGGCAGTCCTCCCCAGCTGGCCGCTTCAGATGACGGACCTGACGGCTCCTTGATGGTTACCTTGTTCCGCGGTATGAACTTTCAAGACATCCAATTCATTTACGCCGGGCTCCAAGTCGACGAGGCCGGCGCGCAGCGCCCACCGGGTGGCATGAACACGGTTACCGACCCCGAGCGTTGCATAAATAGTACAGAGTTGGTTCCGGACGGTCTTCTCGGACAAGTACAGCTGAAGGCCAATTTCCTGATTGGAAAAGCCTTGCGCCACTCTCCGAAGAATTTCAATCTGCCGCACAGAGAAGAGGTTGCTATAGGGATACGTGGTCAGCTTCATGGTCGTTCCTCATGCCCTGTCGGCGGTGGGCGTATCAGGGCAGAAAAGCCATGGGTGAGGCCTTGATGCCCCACCCATGGCTCTGATGTGTGCTGCTAGAAATCAGCGCAGATCGTTCAGATTGCTTTGAATGCGGTAAGCCTTCCCTCGGCTGTCCGTGAACGCCAGTGTCGCCGTACCGGTAGACGGGAGAGAGGGAATGTTAAAGGTGTAGAACACAACACCGAGATTGCGGAAATCCGATTCTCCACTCGGCAGAACAAAATTGTCGCGGTAGGGGCCGTCGACCACGGGCTGCGCGGTATAGGTCTTCCCGGCTACTGTCAGCGTGGCCGCTTTGTAAAAATCCAGGTAGCTTTTTTCCCGTTGCGGCGTGAGTGCGATCTTGTCAGTGAGATACGCCTGTTGCCACTGCTCCAGTTCGTCATCGACCGCGTACGGACTATGCGAGTAGAGCCTGACGACGAGTTTTCCAGCATACGATTTCGCCAATGTGGAGGCCTGTGCATCGGTCAACAGCTTGTTTTCGAGATGCGCCAGATAGGCTTCATACCGCAGCCGTTCATACGGCGTACTCAGCACCACGCCGTCTACCTCGGGCGAGTTGGGCTTGAGAATCAGGTCGTCGTTGTAGGTCTTCACCAGATACTTGCCGACGATATAGCCACCTTCACGCGTGCTCATGGCTTCGCCTTCGCGCTTGGCTTCCTGAATCTGTGCTGGGGTCAGCGAGGGCAACGTGGCCGAGGCCAGACCGCCCAGGGTCAGCGCCGCAACAGAGAGAGCGATGCGCCGCATATCAGGGAAGCGTGTAGATCGCGATCCGCGATCCCACGTTTTTGACGCCAGCCGTGCCCTTGGACGTGTTGCCGGCAGCAATCGCCATGTATTGCTTCCCACCAATTTCATAGGTCGAGACGCCGCCGCCCACAGGGGCTTTATCGACGTTGTCCTTGAACACGACCTTGCCGGTACGGGAATCCAGCGCGTAGAACGTTCCGTCCATCGAGCCGGCGAGCACCAGATTGCCCGCGGTGGACGTCACGCCACCGACAATCCGGATCGACGGTAGCTCGTAGCTCCACTTCGGCTTGCCGGTGGCCGCGTCAAATGCGGCAGTCTTACCGATGGCCTTGTTGGCCGGATCCAGTTGCATGGCGCCACCGAAGAACAGCTGCCCTTTAATCAGGCGCACTTCTCCAAGTTTGACATTGCCGCACCAGTCCACCGAGTTGACGTACAAAGTCTTGCTGACGGGATCGTAGGAGGGTCCGGACCACTGGGAACCGGCACTGTAGTTCGGGCAAATATCCAGGCCTTCGCGAGTGGTGGGTTTTTCCTGGTTGGTGACCTTGATCATGGCCTGCTTGAAGATCTGCTTCTGGGCCGCTTCGTCGTAACTGAAGAGCCAGCCGGCCTTGGTGGCCACCGCCATGCGTTTCACTCCATCAACCTCGTAGAGGACCGGTGCTGCGGAGGTGTCGTAGTCCTTGTCGTCGTTGGGAATCTGCTGGTAATGGTGGCTGTATTCGCCGGTGTCCGCGTTCAGCACGGTCACGGTGTTGGTGTAGAGGTTGTCACCAGGACGGTACTGTGCGGCAAAGTCCGGGGCAGGGTTGCCTACCGAGATGTACACCTCGCCGGTGTCGGCGTCGAGGGTGTAACTTGACCAGGTGCTGCCGCCCCCGGTGGCCGTCGATGCGGCGCGCTGCCAGGTCTCGGCGCCTTTCTGGGAACCCGTGGGGATCAGGTCAAAGGTCCAGGCCTTCTTGCCGGTTTTGGCGTCAAAGGCGTACATGTGGGCCTTGACCCCCCAGTCGGCGCCCGCTTCCCCGATCAAGATTTTGCCGTTGTAGTAGATGGGTGCGGCGCTCAGGAAGTAGCCAAGGGTAGAGTCGGCGACTTTGGTGTCCCAGAGCTGTTTGCCGGTGCCGGCATCTAAGGCGATCAGGTGGGCATTCGGGGTGCCGCGGTAGATGACGCCATCGGCAATGGCCACGCCCCGGTTGGTCATCAGCACGGAGGAGGTGTCCATCTTGTACTTGTGAACCCATAGGGCTTTACAGGTTCGGGCGTCCACTGCAAAGGTCCGGTTGGCTTGGGTAAAGAACAGAACGCCGTTATACATCTGAGGCGTGACTTGGAACCCGCCATCATCACCGGTCTCGAAGGTGCAGGTGCGCTTCATCTGCGCGACGTTGTCGGCGTTGATCTGATCAAGGCTGGAATAGCGCTGGGCCTTATAGCCTTTGTTGTACATCAGCCAGGAATCGGTTGCCGCGTCCGCATTGTTCAGTTGTTCCTGGGTAGGGCCGGTGACGGCCGAGGCCGAACTCATCAACAAGCCAAGGCAAGTGGCCAGCCAGAAACCTTTTGTTTTGCTGTTCATAGTTCTCCTTTGTCAACGTTATTTTTTGAAGGTGTAGGCTTTCAGGTTCTTGAGGGCCAGTCCGTCCTTGCCCGGCTTGAAGCCGTTTTCTTGCAGGATGTAGGCCAGAACGCTCAGGTACTCGGATTCCTTGAGCGCACCTGGTTTGGTCATGGGCATGGTGGTCGACATAATGAAGTGGAAGTCATCCAGGGTGTTGCTGTCCCACTTCTTCAGGAATTCGGGGCCCGCCAGCTTGGGTGCGCCGCCGTCACTGAGCTTGGCGCCGTGGCAGGCCGCGCATTGGGCCTTGTAGACCTTGGCACCGGCATCGGCTTGGGCCTTGGTGAAAGCCGGAGGCTTGGCCAGGGCGGTGGACGCCAGACCGAGCAGAACGAGAGTCGACAATCGCTTATTCATGAGGTGCCTCCTGAATCTTTGAGCATGGGAAAAATCAACTGAGTCAATTCATGGATGGTGTCTTCGATGGAGGCATTCCCGAGGTACAACCTCGTCTGGAAGAAGCGGTCCAACAAAGCGAATACGGCTTGGGCCAGGGTCTCGGCCGGCAGCCGAGTGGTCACCCAGCCCTCGTGTTGCGCCCTCTGAAATAATTCCTCATAGGCCTGGAGAAATGGCCGAAGCCAGTCTGGGTCGTCTTTGGTGGCATTCAGGACTAGGCGGGTGAGGTCAAAGTCATGGGTAATGAGTCGGAACAGTTGATCGAGACCCCGCGTAAAGCGCTCTTCAAACGCCCACTCATCCGGTCCATCCAGCAACAGGCGGGTGGCAACTTGCCACGACTGGATAGTGGCCGTCACAAGTTCCGCGTAGGCCGCTTCCTTGCTAGGCCAGGTGCGGTAGAACGAGGGTTGTGCTAACTGGGCTGCCGCCACAATATTGCTGACCTTCGCGCCATGGAGTCCATGTCGCGCGAACTCATGGATGGCCGCAGCGCGCAGACGCTTGCCATTTTCTATATGACGCCGCGTCTGAGGATGCAGCGGAGTTAGAGCTGGACGCTCTATAGAGCTCACCTCCTTTTCGTGTTAATGGATTCAATCTAGGACCGAATAGGTGTACTCTCAAGTACCCATTCAGTACCTTTAGCCCCAGTTCTCATCCGTGACTGACTCAGGGAGCTTCCTGAAGACCTCTCTGTCGCCTGAGGGTGAACTGGTTTGGTGGAGTTGGAGATAAGCCCCCAGGATAGGGGCCCCATCATGGGTGAACGAAGATTCCATGCCGCCGAGTTCAAGCTGGATACTGTGTGACTGGCCCAAGTCAGCGTCAACCTTGCTCGCACCGCGCGTGTTTCGGTCCAATGCTGACCAGACAGCGGGAGGCCACCTGCCAGCCTGTCGAACAACAGTGGAATGGCTGAGCTGGACTCCGGCCGTCCAGATGTGGCCGCGAAGGGTCGAGCGCTAAATATGCAGGATCAGAAGGCCTAAGCCCGTTGTTGTCGCTGAGTCTGGATTGAGCGTGTGTCTGTGGCCCAGCTGGCCAGCTTTTCAGTGAGCCTCCCAACTTGTGCTTGCAGCCACGATCAGTGACGAGGCCCGGTGGTCAGGCGTGTCCTTGGTGGCCTCTGGTCCGTCACAACTCAGCAGCCAACCTCGCTTCAGTTGTCAGAAGTTCTCAGGTTGAAATAGACGGCTTCACCTCGTTGTGTTCCCAGTTTTTAAACTTGAAGAGATCTCCAATCATATTCAATTTATGAAAATCTCTTTAAGTTGGTCACCACAGTGCACTGCATCCTGACTTTTACAGTTGATGGGCACAGCAAAACAAAGCGGCTCTTCACCCCTCTTCGGAGCACGCGACTCACTCTGCAGTGGCTCATGTGTTTGCTCCGACTCTGGCTTTCAGGAGGAAGACATGGTTGACCCCGTCTCCCCGTCTCGTCGATCACGGGCGCCCGCAGGCGCGTTCGCGATCCTGCTCATTGCCCTGGTGGGCTGCCAACAGGAGTTGCCCACCCCAGACCTCGCGGGCACGTCAATAGAAGCTCAAAAGGCCCGTGATTCCCGTCCGGGCACGTACCATAACGCTCTGACGATCAATGCCGGGCCGCTCGGCAAGGTGGAAACCTGTGCTGACCCTGATATCGTGCGCGGTCAACAACCGGGTGACCGTCATTGGTACCTGTACTGCACGACCGATCCTCTGAACGCCAAGGATCGCGACGCGAATGGCAACTTCAACTTCCGCCTCATCACGATGGCGAAGTCTACGGACCTCGTCAATTGGACGTATGTCGGCGACGCCTTCACGCAGCGCCCGGCATGGGTCCGTCCGGACGCGGGCCTGTGGGCACCGGAAGTTGTGTACCTCAACGGGAAGTACCACCTGTACTACACGGCAAGCGACACCGTGGCGGGCGGCAGCGCGATCGGCGTAGCCACAAGCGAGTCGCCGACCGGGCCGTGGGTGGACAGCGGCGGCCCTGCTGTAGAGCCGCACCCTGCGCCATGTTGCGCAGACAGTCGCCGCTGGACTTTTGACGCGGACGTCATTCAAGACTCCTCCGGGCAAAACTGGATCTATTACGGCTCCTACTTCGGCGGTATCTCTGTGCGCCAACTGTCTGCGGACGGTCTCCGCTCCGACCCGGCCACCCAGAAAGAAGTCGCCTCTGCCAACCGCTACGAGGGCAGCAACATCTTCGTGAAAGATGGTTGGTACTACCTGTTCGTGTCCGCCACGGACTGCTGCCGTGGCCCGCTGGCAGGCTACAGCGTGTTTGTGGGCCGCTCGCTGACGCCCGAGGGACCATTTCTCGATCGCGACGGCGTGGACTTGAACGCCACGTATGTAGGCGGAACGCCCGTGCTGACCATGAACGGCAACCGCTGGGTCGGACTTGGGCACAACGCGGTCTTCACGGATGCGGCGGGGCAAGACTGGACGGTGTATCACGCCATTGACCGCCGTGACCCGTACCTCGCCGAGCCCGGCGGTCTGAACAAGCGGCCCGCGCTGCTTGACCCGGTTGATTGGGAGGGCGGCTGGCCTACCGTGCGCGGCGGTCTGGGCGCGTCCGACGAAGTCATGCCTGCCCCGGCATCACAACCGGGCCAACGCAGCACCTACCGCGTGGCAAAAGAGAAAGTGGCTGAACCTAGCAAGCTGCTCACTGCCTACAGCGACGAGTTCAACGGCACGGTTCTGGACAAGGCCTGGACGTGGGTGCGTCCGCCGGCGCCTGCTGCCGCAAGCCTCGAAGGCGGTGCGCTGCGCTTCGACACGCAGGCGGCTGACCTGTTCGAGGACAGCAATAATGCCTCCGTACTTACCCGTCCTGTCCCGCAAGGAGACTACCTCGTTGAAGTCAAGCTCAGCATCAACCTTCCGGATTCGGGCTGCTGCTTTAACTTCAGCCAGGCAGGCCTGGTTATGTACGGTGACGACGACAACTTCGTAAAACTCACGCAGGCGAGCATCTGGGAAACGCGTCAGATTGAGTTTGGCAAGGAGCAAGCCCCAGTGCCCCCGGGCTTCCCAAGGTACGGCAACACAGTTCTCAGCGCTGCCGCGCCCAACGCGATCTGGTTGCGCATTGCGAAGACGACCGACAACGGCGAAGAACTTTACACGGCCTCCACCAGCCGCGACGGCACGACGTGGACGCGCGGTAGTACCTGGACGCACCAGCTCGGCAGCAATCCCCGCGTCGGCCTTGTGTCGATGGGCGGCGCCGGCTTTACCGCGCGCTTCGACTACGTGCGCGTGTACAACGTCAAGCAGAAGTTCCCGAAGTAGAAGCGGGGGCCGCTCATCGCTTCCCAAGCCCTCTCGCACACAAAGGCGAGGGGGCTTGTCGTGGTCTGTCTTGAAGGACGGTTCGGGCAAGTCAAGGCGAGTAGGGTGGTGGGCGGTGAGGATTCTGGCAATTAAGCTCGGTAGGCTGGTGAGGTGTCACGGCCAGCCGCCTGAGTGAAGGCTGGCTCAGGTCGCACCGCTGCGCCGCGCGGGTCAAGTAGAGCTCCTCTGTCACGGCGATCGTCGCCCCAGCTGACGGAGCTCTGAGCTCTACGGCTGGGGGCGGGGACGTGGCCTGGCGTGACGGCCCGTCAGGTAGATCACACTCCCTGATGGGGCGCGTGCTCGTCGCCCTGCGGACAGGATCGGGTTACGTCGGAATCCCTGGGTCCTCACCTCGCTGACCTCCTGATGGAATGCCCGAGTGTGCGCCGCCCCAGACGAGCCCTAGAGACGCTAATCCAACGTGCCTGAGCTCGCGGCGGGCGTGACAGTCCCTCTGAACCGCCGGAAGGCTGTCTGGAAGCCCGTAGGTGGCCTCTTCCCCGCAGGCGAACAAGACACATGCTGACCGCCCGTCCTGGTCGCTAGTGGCCAGGTGATTCCCAGCGGTGACCCTCGTGACACTGACCCACCGTGGTGGACCCGGTTGTGGACGCATCAGGTCCGGATGATTTACGGGTGGCGGCCACGCTCGGTGGCCCCGGGTCTCGTTCATTCCGGCCGTGCAGGGAAAGCGGTGGGAAAGACACGCCTACCCGAGCAGCACAGGCGCGCTTGTGCAGGTCATCCAGACGCGGCCGCGGCCTCCAGAGACGTTCGCGCCAGCAGGTCGGCAAAGTCGTCGTCGAGGGGAGCATTCTGGACCAGCAGCCGATACCACATCGGACCGAGAATCAGATCGACTAGCGTCTCCAGCTGCTGGTCGCCGAGTTCAGGCTGTTGACGTTCCAGAATGCGGCGCAGCTGGCGGCGGCGTTTGACCAGGTGGCGCTCGCGCAGTTCGACCAGAAATTCCGGCGACTGAAGGGCCTCGGCCATCAACGCACGGTTGGTGGCGCCGCACTGGCCGGTGAGGGCGCGGCAGGTGGCGCGGGTAAAGGCGCGAAGTTCTTCCTCAGGATCTGCGGTGGTGGGCAGTGGGGGCAGGTGATCGGCCTGTTCGGCGAAGGCATCCAGGATCAGGGCGCGCTTGTGTTTCCAGCGCCGGTACAGCGTTTGCTTGGCAATGCCAGTGCGCTCGGCGACCGCTTCCATGTTGATGGAGGCATAGCCGTGTTCCCTGAGCAGGTCAAGGGCCGCCTGCCGGGCCAGGGCAGAATGCTCGGCGTTGCGTGGGCGTCCAGCGGTGCGGGGCGGCGCGGTCATGGGCTCAGTCTAGCACTTGACAATTCGTTACGGTGCGTATTTAATCCAATTATGCAACGATCAGTCACAAAATCACCGGACGACCGCCAGCAGCGGCCGCTGCTCGCCCTGGCCTTCGCATTTTTCAGCGTGGGTCTGGCCTCGCTGTCCGTGGTGGGTTTGGGCCGCGCGATCAGCGCCGAACTCCACATCATGGCCAGTCAGACGGCACTGCTGGTCGCCGCCTTTGCCGTGATCTACGCCCTGGCGGCGTTGCTGGTCCAGAGTGTGTTCGGCCACTGGTCGCGGCGCCGCCTGCTCATCACCGGACTGGGGATTTTGAGTGTTGGCCTGTTGCTGAGTGCTGGAGCGGGAAGCTTCGCGCTGCTGATGGTGGCCCGGGCCGTCACGGCGGTGGGAGGCGCGATGGTCGGTCCAGTCGCCTCCGCCACCGGCAGCTTGCTGGTGCGGCCTGAGCGTCAAGGTCAGGCGCTGGCGACAGTGTTCGGTGGCTTCACGGTGGCCTCGGTGCTGGGAGCGCCGCTCGCGTCCGTTCTGGCACCCACCATCGGCTGGCGTGGGGTCTTTCTGGCGCTCGCCGGGGTCGGGCTGCTGGGCGCGCTGCTGATCACGCGCCATCTGCCGCCAGTGGTCTCGGGTCAGCGGGTCACCCTCAACACCTACCGCCAGGGGCTGAGCATCCGGGGGGTCCGCTCAACCCTGCTGGTCACCCTGCTGCAGATGGCAGCGCTCTTCAGCGTCTACGCCGTCGCGGGTAGTTACCTGGGCGGCCGCTTTGGCAGCTCGGCAGGGTGGATCTCAGTTACACTGCTGGGTTTCGGCCTCGGCGGGATCGTCGGCAATGCGCTTTCAAGCCGGGCGGTCACCCGGTTCGGCAGCCACAACACGCTGCTGTTCACCTTGCTCGCCTCCGCCGCGCTGGTAGCAAGTCTGCTGATCGCGCCGACCGTCCCCTGGCTGGGCCTGGCGGTGTTCTTCCTGTGGTCGGCCTGCGCGAACATGTTCCAGGCTCCGCAGCAAGCTCGCCTGATCAACCTGCATCCCGCAGAGCGCGGTCTGATGCTGGCCCTCAACGCCAGCATCCTGTATCTGGGAATCAGCGTGGGGTCGTGGCTGGGCAGCGGGCTGCTGCCGCACCTGGGGGTTCACCACCTGGTCTGGCCCGCGCTGCTGCTCCTGCTACTCGCCGCCGTGATCGGCCATCATGGCAGTCGATCCGCCAGCCCGGCCACGCCTGCGTTGCAGTGATCATTGTAGGAGGCGGGGCCTTCCAGCGTGTTGCCGCACCTAGCGACCATGATGCTGAATTTTGAAGAGTAATCAGGGGTGGTGCGCTATGACTGAAATCCCTGCTGCTAACGTTTTCTCCTCAGCGCCGTCGGGCGGCGACTTAGGGAGTATCCCGGTACTCCACCGATGCCCCGCAGCCAACAGGACGTGCAGGAGATGAGCATCAATACTGGCGCAGGGGATGGATAAAGCTGGGGACGTCGGCAACACGGCTTAGTCCGGCTTGGCCGTCACCAATACGGCTATCCGGAGAACTTCCCGTGCTCCACAGCGCGGACCACGTTCAGGTCGTCTCCATCGAACGGGCAACGCGCAACCCCATGTCCTGCCCCGGACCCAGAGCCTGCACCAGCACTGTGACTTCAGCCGCTCAACCCACCCTGGGCAGCGAGCTGAACGAGCAGTCCCTCCACCCGCCGCCTGGCCTCGCCGTCCAGCGGTTCTTCACCAGTCAGGGCGCGGTCGCGCTCCAGCGCCGCAGCGATCTGCGCCACGCCTGCGTGCCCCAGCGTGCCGGCGGTGCCGACCAGGCGGTGACCCTGCCGGGACAGCTCAGTCGCGTCTCCCTCACCGCGCTGCACGGCTGCCCAGGTGGCCCACAACCCTGTCATGAGCGCGGGGAACTCCTGTAAGAAGCTGGCGCTGAGCTTCGCCACTTCCGCCCGGAAGACCCGCTCATCTTCCGCTTCCCGTTCTGAGTGGTGGATCTGCACCAGGCCTCGCAAGTCATCGGCGAGGGTCATCGGCTCGAAGGGTTTGGGAATCACGCCAGCCGCGCCCAGTTCCAGGTACTTCTGGACCTCTCCCTTCTGCACTTTGGCGGTCATGAACACCACCGGCACCCTGTACCCGCCGGGCAGGGCACGCAGCGCCGCGAGTGTCTCGGGGCCGGACATACCCGGCATCATCACGTCTAGCAGCACGAGGTCCGGGTTGAAGGCCGCGAACCGTTCCAGCGCCTCCGAACCGCTGTCACAGGCCTGCACCTGCAGGCCGCCGATATCCTCCAGCGCGATCAGCGCGACGGCCTGGATATCCGGGTCATCCTCAACCAGCAAGACGCGTCGTAGTTCTTCAATCATGGGAGGCTCCAGTGCTCAATGGGCGAATCAGGGCGCGGATGGTTTCCACCAACTGCTCGTTTGAAGTGCGGGACTTCACTAGCGCCACCGTCACCTGTTCGGCGCTCATCCGGTCGAGCTCCCCCGCCGAGAACACCAGAATCGGCAACGACGGGTAAGCCTCCCGCAACTCGGGCAGCAGGTCCAGACCGTTGCCGTCCGGCAGGCCAGGATCGAGCAGCACCAGGTCGAATGCCTCGCCGCGGAGGGCCTCCCGCGCCAGCTTGAGGTTCTGCGCAGCTTCGACGCTCGCCGCGTTGCGTAAGACCTCCTGCACCACCTGACGCAGGTCGGCGTCATCCTCGACGTGCAGAATACGGGGAAGACGGTCCATCTTGTACTGCGTGACCACCCCCACTGCGGCCAGCAGCCGGCCCGTATCCAGCGGTTTGTTGATCCAGGCTACGACTGAAACGGCATCCCCGTTGATCTGGCCCCGACGATCGTCGGCAACGGCAGACACCACGATCACAGGCAGGCCGGCTGTCTCTGGCTTGAGCCGCAGCTGCTGGATCAATCTCACCCCGTCCCGGTCGGGCAGTAGCAGGTCCAGCACCAGCGCGTCGTACGGCTGCCTGGCCAGCCTGTCCTCGGCCTCCCCTGCAGTATGCGCAACATCCGAGCCGAAGCCCGCCTGACGGAGGATCATTTGCAGCAAAGACGCGATGTCGCGGTCGTCGTCGCACACCAGGACGTGGCCATTCAGAGGGCGCGAGCCGTTGGCGGGGATTGGCTCCCGCACGGGCTCGGCCAGTGGCAGCTCGACGGTGAAGACTGTGCCACCCCCCGGATGGTCCTCGAAGGACAGGCGGCCCATGTGCCGCTCCACAATGGCCTTGCTGATGCTGAGCCCCAGGCCCGTCCCCCCCTTCTCGCGGGTGAGAGAAGAATCGGCCTGTGCGAAGCGCCCGAAGATGCGGTGGCGGAACTCCAGCGGAATGCCGGGACCGCAGTCGCGCACGGCCACCTGCACCCGGTCGTCGGTCACATCGGTCGAGATGGTCACGGCGCTGTCCCTGGGGGAGAACTTCACGGCGTTGGAGATCAGGTTGGTCAGAACCTGCAGCAACCGGTCCTCGTCCCCGGACACCACGACAGACGCTGGTGAAACGCGGGCCTCCAGCACCACGCCGAACTCCTGGGCGTAGGCGCGGTTGTCCTCGGCGGCCCGCTGGACCAGGGCGGGAATCTCCAACGGCCGCATCTGGAACTCCAGTTGGCCAGATTCAATCTTCTCCATATCCAACAGGTCGTTGATCAGCCGCACCAGTCGCTCGCTGTTGTTCAGTCCGATCTGCACCAGTTTCGTGCCGCGCGGCTGCAATTCTCCTAGCGCGCCGCTCGCAATCAGGCTCAATGCGCCCCGGATAGACGTCAGGGGGGTGCGCAGCTCATGGCTGACAGTAGAGACGAACTCGTTTTTCAGGCGCTCGACGCGTTTGAGTTCGGTGATGTCCCGCGCGATGACCAGAACCTCCTGACCAGAGATGGGAACCATGCGGGCCTCGAAGTCGAGCGCAGCCGGGGTGGCGGGTGTCGCGGCGGACATGTCCATCGTGAACTCGGTGGACTGCGGCTTCCCCGTGCGCAGGCTGCTGCCCACCCCTTCCATCAACAGACCCGCCACGTGGGGCGGCAGGACGTCCGGGATGCGGTGACCGACCATGGCGTCCACTCACGCCTGGTTCCCGGCCTCGACTGGCGGCTTGAAAGACCGGATCTCGCCCCCGGCATTCACGGTGAGCAGGATGTCCGGCACGCCGGCGATCAGGGCCCGGTGCCGTGCCTCGCTGTCGCTCAGGTCCGCCAACGAAGCGTCCCGTTCGCGTTCGCGGCTTATCAGGGCACGGGCCATCGTGTCGAGGTTGGCGGCGAGGACCGCGACCTCCGTGATCGCGTGCGGGGGCAGCGGCTCTTCGATCTCGCCGTGAGCGATGCCGGCAGTGGTTCCGGAAAGGTTGCGCAGCAGCCGGGCAACGCTCGATGCGGTTCGCGCCGACACCAGATACAGCACCAGCACGGCCAGCAGAACCCCCAGCACCGTGACGACGAGCGCGGTCTGTAGCGCGGATGAACTTGCCCGTGCGAGCTGGCGCTGCTGGGCGAGTTCATCCTCCTGGAGAGCAGCGACGTTTCCCCGGATGGCGTCGACTAGACGCTTACCCTACCCGCTTTTCACATGCTGCACAGCGGCGGGATAGTCCGTGCGGGCCAGCCGCAACGCCAGGCCACCACCGCTTCGCTCCCATTCTTTGATGAGCTGCTCGACGCGGTCGACGCGCTGGACCTGCCTTTCCCTGCCCACACCCGGTCCCGTCCGCAGCGCACGCCTGAGGTCCAGCAGATGTTGGGGGAGCCGGGCCTGCGCCCTCGTGTACGGTTCCAGGAACTGCGGGTCGAGCGTGATGACAAACCCGCGCTGACCGGTTTCCAGGTCGATGACGTCGGTCAGGACGTTCTCCGCGAGCGTCAGGTTTTCCTGCGACTGCTGGACGAGGTCGGCGAACTGGGCATTGCGGATGACCGACCACGCCACGGTAAACGTGACCAGCAGCAGCAGCAGCAGGGGCAACCACAGCGGGCGCAAAAGGAAGGCCCGCAGCGGCCGGCGTCGGAGCAACAGTCCGCGCGATGTCCCCAGAACCTCGGGAAGACGCGAAGGGGGATCATCGGCTTGCAACATGTTGAGAAAGCATCCTTCAAACGGAGGGCGACAGCAGGCGCTGGAATGGGCGGGGCAGAAACGGATTCAGAACGCAGTATAGAGGGTCCTTTCCGGCCAGGTGCCTCCGGCTGGATGGAAAGCATGAATCACCGATTCGTGCCGGGAACGGGCTGACGGACACCGCTGTTGTCCGTCAGCCTGGCTGGCGGCTAGGGCGAACGGCTGTCGCCAGCCCACCCTGTGACATCACTGCAACAGCGCTGGCGGTAGAACGGTTTCAGAAAGGCGCTGCCCGACGTTCCCTGA
This sequence comes from Deinococcus humi, assembly GCF_014201875.1. NCBI lineage: Bacteria > Thermotogati > Deinococcota > Deinococci > Deinococcales > Deinococcaceae > Deinococcus > Deinococcus humi. Next base: position 51,640 of record NZ_JACHFL010000016.1, read on the forward strand.
CCGAAGAGGCCACTCCATGACGCTTTCCCCCCACAGCTCAACCGTGACCGTCTTGCTGGTAGAGGACGACGTCGTGATCCGCACCCTGCAGCGCTTCGTGCTGACCCGGGCGGGCCTGAGCGTGGTGGAGTGCGCCGATCTCTCGGACGCGGAAACCTATCTGCGTGCCCACACACCAGACGTGATCGTGCTGGATCTCAACCTTCCTGGCGGTCACGGCCTCAACCTACTGCCCGAGATCGACCGCCACCGCACGGCGGTGCTGGTGATGACCTCCATGGGTCAGCAGCACACCCAGAACACCAGTGGGGACCTCGGCGACGACTTCATGACCAAGCCATTTGACCCGAAAACCTTCGTCCTGCGCATTCAGAAGCTGGCGCGGCGGTGGCAGGTATGAAAGGCCACCGGCTACTGCTGGGGTTCGGGATTCTCAGCCTGGGGATCAGCCTCGCGCTGACCCTGCTGATCCTGGCCACGGGCGTGACCCTGCTTACCGACCATCTGCATCTAGGGGCCCGGAGCATCTGGCCGGTGCTGATCTTCACCTGCGTGATCGGCGGGCTGAGCTGCGTGATCCTGAGCACGCTGCAATTCGTTCAGCTGGGTGCGCTGCGGGACGCCGAGCTGAGCGCCGCTGTGAAAGAAGCCCGGTGGAGCGAGGCCCTGCTCGCCTGGGCGTACGCGGACGGCCCGCTGCCTGGGCGCCTGGATGACGCCGGCGTTCAGACTCTGCTCAAGCTACGCGATAGCCTGAGCGGCGAGGTCGCTGACCGCCTTCAGGGCCTGTACAGTGACCAGGGCTGGCTGTCGCGCGATATGCGCGTCCTGGCCGGCCGCTCGGCGTCGGTGGTGGCCCGTGCGGAGGCCATCGAACGCCTGGCCCTGCTGCGCGAACCGCTCGCCCTGGACGCTCTGCAGCGGGAGCTACGCCACTGGCACCCCGAGATCCGTGCGCTCGCCCTGCTGGCGTTGTCACGCAGCGTCGGGCGCCTCGAGCTGCAGCGCACCGAACGCACCTCGCGCGTGCTGGCGCTGCACAGCGCCATCGCCAGAGGCGAGTTCAGCGTCGGACAGGTGCAAGAAGCCCTGACGCTGCTGGGCGGGGCGGGGCGAGTTCTGGTGCAAGAGTTGTTGCTGGGTGCACCCGATATCCTGCGCGCCGCCACGCTCGACGTGCTGGCCCGGCAACGCACCGGAATGCTGGAGCGTGAAGTGCTGACGCTGCTCTCGAGCGCCAACGCGGAACTCCGTGCCGGTGCCCTGCGGGTGCTCGTCAGCAGCACGCAGGTTCCGGCTGAAAGCGCCCAGACGGTCATGGACCTGACCGAGGATCCCACGGCATTCGTTCGTCTTCAGGCCACCAAGGCTGCCGCGTACCTTGACCCGGTGCCTGCAGGACGCCTGTGGGCCCTGCTGGGCGACCCGCACTGGTGGGTGCGGCGGGCCGCTGCTCAGTCCCTGCTCTGTGTTCCTGATGGAGAGCGTCTGCTCAGCGACGCGGCGGTCAGCCACGCCGACCGCTACGCACGTGACATCGCCCGCACCGCACTGCAGGAATATAGCGAGCGTCAGCCGAAGGTCGCCCTGAACCTCCAGCCGGTTTGTTCCCCGGTGGCGTACGCCCCGGCGGGCAGATGACCAGTTCAGTCCTCGACGCCATTGAATTGCTGATCCTGCTGTATTTCACGGCGCTGAACAGCTTCTACGCGGTGGCGGTCTACGTGGCCACCCGCGAACTGGGGCGTCACGTCCGCCGGCGCCAGAGCGTCGGGTTGAGCGAACTCCTCAACCGCGAGTTCTACAAGCCGGTGAGCATCCTGGTGCCTGCTTACGGGGAGGAGGAAACCATCGAGGCATCGGTCAACTCCTTCCTGGCGCTGCACTACCCGGAGTTCGAGGTGATTGTCGTCAACGACGGCAGCAAGGACGGTACCCTGCAGGCCTTGATTGACGCGTACGACCTGGTACCCACCGAACGCCACCCCAGCCGCGTGCTGCACACCAGACCTGTTCGCGGTGTCTACCGCTCGCGGCGCATTCCCAGGCTCACGGTGGTGGACAAGGAAAACGGCGGCAAGGCCGACGCGCTGAATGTCGGGCTGACCTACGCGACGTTTCCGCTGTTCTGCGCGGTGGACGCCGACAGTCTGCTGGACGCCGAAGCGCTGCTGCGGCTCGCCCGACGGTTTATCGAGAACGACAGGCTGGTGGCCGCCGGCGGAAGCGTCCGGATCATGAACGGCGGGGTGATGAAAGACGGACGCGTCACAGAACTGCGCCTGCCCGCCACCTGGATTGAGCGCGTACAGGTCGTTGAATACGCCCGTGCCTTTCTGGCTGGACGAACCACCTTCAGCGCGCTGGGCCTGCTCCTGGTAATCAGCGGGGCGTTCGGGCTGTTCAAGCGGAGCGACGTGATGGACGTGGGTGGCTTCCTGGAGGGCACCGTTGGCGAAGACATGGAACTGGTCTTGCGGCTTCACCGACACATGCGTGAGCAAAGAAGGCCGTATGACATCGAGTTCGATGTGGACCCGGTGTGCTGGACGCAATGCCCGGACAGCACCAAAGTTCTGGGAGCGCAGCGTGACCGCTGGCAGCGTGGGCTGTGGGAAGGCCTGTGGGCCCACCGAAAGATGTGGTTCAATCCCCGCTACGGAAGAATCGGCATGGTGGCGCTGCCGTACTACCTGCTGTTTGAGGCCCTGGCCCCCGTCATTGAAGTGCTCGGATACGCCTTCATGATCGTCCTGGCCCTGACGGGCCGCCTGGACGGCACCTTCGTTGCCCTGTTCCTGCTGCTGGCCCTGCTGTACGGCACGGTGGTCAGCGTGGCGGCACTCAGCATCGAACTGTTCATGCGCGTGCATTTCCGTCGTCCAGGCGACCGGGTCATGCTGCTGCTCACGGCGCTCGGCGAGAACTTCGGCTTCCGCCAGTGGCACGCCTGGGTGCGTTTCCGGGCGACACTGAAACTGGGTCAGAAAAAGGGTCAGTGGGGCACCATGACCCGCACACGGATTCAGGCGAAATAAGGCGCACCGCACACCCGCAGCCCTGCACCTGTTGGGCTGCCATCAGGCGGGGCGCCATTTCGCGGTTGCCCCGAGAGTGGCACGCCCATCACCCGCCACCACACGGCCGGAAGGTCCTGAGCGGTTCTGCCAAGTTAACCTCGATATGGTCTTGAGCGCTGAGTAACCGGAAGCCGCACTGCCACCGTTTTCGTCTCAGCGTCTTTGGGTCCGCCCTGTGGCTGTATCACCGCTTTCCACTGGACCAACGTAACGTTCAGGAACGCCTCGACGAGCGTAGTATTCACGTCAGTCACGAGACGCTCAGGCAGTGGAACATTCAATTCGGAGACTGCCAGTTTGGGTCGTCCTCAATTTGCTGGCGGCTTCACATTTTCTCGCGATCATAGGATCTGAAGCTGCCGGAACCAGCGATGTGAGCGTCCATATCCTGGAGAAAGCGGCCGCAGGTCCGTCTAGGTTCGTCTTTTAGCTCTGTTCAAGCGTAAGTTCTCTCTAGTTCTCCTGTTTCACTGCCATGAGCGCTTCCAGTTGCGCCACATCCGTCTGACTGGTATGCACCTCCAGGGCACCAGTCCTTCCCGCAGCGCGATAACCCGCTGACCCAGCATGGCTTCCCCAACTGATGCGTGACAAAGACGATGATCACACCGGCCTGGCGCCAGATGTCGATGTCTCGCCATTAGCCCCGTAACGCAGGCCATCCATCAACAGGTCAAGCAGCCGCTCCGCCTGGTCCCGCCATTCGCGTTCAGCGCTCACCAGCCAGACACCGCTCATCGCCTGCATCACGTCTGACACCTTGGCGTCTGGCCGAATCACTCCGGCCTGGATCGCATGACGCAGCAGGGAATCCAGCGCGCCGTGGATCTGTGCGCGGAGATCCGTGAAGTACTCGTCGTCTGAGGACAACACGGTGCGGAGGATGGGGGCCATGCCGCGTTTGGCCGCAACGTACCCGACAAAGCGGCCCATCCACTCCCGCAGGGCCTGATCCGGTGGAAGGGCGCTGGCCAGTTCCGCTGCTTTCTCGCAGAGCTGTTCCACTTCGTGTCGGTAGGCGGCAACCGCCAGGGCTTCACGGGTGGGAAAGTGACGGTAAAGCGTGCCGATGCCAACCCCAGCCTGCCGGGCGATAGCTTCGAGCGAGGCGTCCAAGCCAGCTTGGGAAAAGGTATCGACGGCAACGGCCAGAATAGTCTCGCGGTTGCGTTGGGCGTCCTGGCGTTTGGGGCGGGGAGTGCGGGTCTGGGTCATCGTGATTTATTTCCTCTTGTAAAACGGAGGGTCCTCCACTAACCTGAAGCTTAAAGCGGAGATGCCTCCACTTAATTCAGTGTATCAAAGGAGCAGCCCATGACCCACATCCATACCCCTTACGGCTTTCACACCACGACTGACGAAGTACTTCAAGGGATCGACCTTACCGGCAAACGCGCCCTGGTCACCGGCGCCGCCTCCGGGATCGGCGTTGAAACGGCACGCGCCCTGGCCAGTGTCGGTGCTCAGGTCACTCTCGCCGTCCGCAACACCGTGGCGGGTCAGGCTGTCGCCGACATCATCAGGGCCGCTACCGGCAACCCACACATCCAGGTGGTTCCACTTGACCTCGCCAACCAGACTTCCGTGCGCGCCTTGACCGAGGCCTGGACAAGCCCACTGCACATCCTGGTCAACAATGCCGGCATCATGGCCCTTCCGAATCTGGAACAGAGTCCCGAAGGCTGGGAACTGCAGTTCGCCACCAACTACCTCGGGCACTTCGCCTTGACCCAGGGCCTTTACCACGCCCTCGCCGCTGCCAACGGCGCACGGATTGTTTCGCTGGCCTCCAATGGACACCTTTTCTCTCCCGTGGTTTTCGACGACCTGCACTACCGCTTCAGGCCCTATGATCCCTGGACTGCCTACGGTCAGTCCAAGACTGCCGCCATCCTGCTGGCCGTGGAGGCCTCCCGGCGCTGGGGGGAGGACGGCATCATGGCCAATGCCCTGAATCCTGGGGCGATCGCCACCAACTTGCAAAAACATACCGGCGGACTCAGGACCCCAGTAGAACGCCAGAAAACCGTGCGGCAAGGTGCGGCTACCTCGGTGATGCTGGCTGCCTCTCCCCTTCTGGACGGCATCGGTGGGCGCTACTTTGAGGATCTCAATGAAGCCGAGCTGGTCACCCAACGCCCAGCCGACTATCTCGGAGTGGCCCCCTATGCACTCGATCCGGAGAATGCCCGTCGCCTCTGGGACGTCGCTACTGACCTTATTCACTAACACCTGATTCGCAGGAGCCTCCCATGGCCTAGATTTCACCCCTACAGGTGGGCTTCATCGGCCTGGGTGACCAGTACCGTTCGATAGCCCAGGCCATTGCTGATCGCGGCTTCCACTTGCACATCTGGGGCCGTCGCCCAGCCTCACTGAGCGCCTTGCTGATGTGAATTACACGGCCTATCCTGATATCCCTGCGCTGGCGTCCGCCTCAAACCTGATCGCCCTGTGCCTGCGCGACGACGCGGATCTTGGGGACATCTTTGGTGGCCAGGGCCTCCTGGCCGCTCTCCGGCCCGGTACCATCGTCGTGAATCACGCCACCGGGGATTCCAGCTGAAGCGATTCGGTTGGCCGCAGCGGGCGGCGGGCTGCTCGATACGCCTGTCAGTGGCGGCAACCCGGGCGCCACCCCGCGCACGCGCATCACGTTCGTTGGATTTGATCAGTTGGCTTACGAGGCCAGCCGCCCCGTCTTCGAATCGTTCACCACCACGGTGCGTCGCATGGGTGATGTGGGCAGCGGGCAATAGATGGAACTGTTGAACAGTGCCCTCACCATCAGCAACCTGCATAACGCATCCAAAGTTTTGACCATCGCTCCCGAGCTCGGCCGGGATATGCACGCTGATGGAGATCATCCTGGTCAGCAGCGGCGCCAGTTTCACTCTTGATGTTTTGGAGCAACAGATCACCCCAAAACTAGCCCCACACCTCCAGGGCTTGATGCGCAAATATATGGGACACTTCGCCGATACGGTTCGCAGTGAATTGGGGCCAAATTGCTCTCTATACGCGTGGCCTAGCTGCTGCCGCCGTGGTACGCTGCGCGCTTTAATGACAGTAAATACCCTGTGAGCCGGAATTGGCTTCCGGGGTGTAACCGTTGGCGCTGGTCGAACCCCTAGGGGCGGCGCGAGAATATCCGTATTGATCCCAAGCTGAATGGATCGTCCTGACTCGAACTTGAGACTGGCCAAGGCGCGTGACAACAAAAGATTTCATCCTTTGGGAAGATCATCTCCTTGACCTCCTGCTCGTTTAGGCGGACATCAATCTCACTTGTTGACCATACGTTTCTAGAGATAGGTGACTAGTGAGTCATTCCAAATCCAGGGAAGCTATATGGACACCCCATTCCATGAAGGCGAACTGGCAGCCAGGAGCGTGTGGGAATGCGCGACATGGCCGAGCGTCCTGGGCACAACATCAACGCCCCATTACATTGGTCAATCTCCACTCGCTGCTTGTCTGACTGCATCGTCCTCGCTGAGCTCAATGCCGTGCTTCTTCGCAACCGCCACAATATGCTGAGCGGCCTGATGCTTTGCTTCTGCGCTCTCGAACCCGGTCTGTGCGAAGCGGCCCACTGCATTTCTAGCGTGGGACTCGTCATGAATCGGCAGGTGACGTCCTCCGTCTTTGTCGATATATGCGAAGGCTTTATCATTCAGGTCGTTACGCTCTTCCGTGGTTAAGTCCGACATACTTTTCCTTCCCTGTCCTTTCAGGCTCCGGAACTGTCCGTCGTACCCTTATCGGCATCCTCGTTTTCTGGCTCGCTGTAGTCCATTCCCAGAGAGTGGGTCAGGACCTGTCCGAGGCTAGGAGTTCCATCGAAATCGATGTGTTCGCTCGCAGGTGTCGGATGAAGAATGCCTGTCAACAGCCCACCCTGCGCCTGTGAAGGCTGCCCGGCGCCATACTCAATCTCTTCCACTGAGCGGCCTAGAGGAGTTGTATCCTCGAGTTTACGGTCCATGGCTGATCGTTCCACGCGGGCCCCCTGCGTGAGTTAGTGGACTATTCAATGACCTTTAGACCCCTAACGGCACATCCCATACCTATAGGCCTCACGCATTTTACCGCCGTTTTTCCACTCGTACGGACCATGCCAAGGGTCAGCCAACGACGTGGCAGCATGGGATCATGTCGGTTGGGTTGCCTTCACTGAGTCAGGGGTAGGCGAAGCCCAGGGAGGGTCTGAAAACCAGACCCTCCCTTCTGTGACCTCACGCCAGGTCTGAAAGGCCTGCTTTCGGTGGCATCGTCTGATGTCTGCAGGAACAGTAGTGCGAGTATGGGAGTGAAGGTTGGCTATCCGGGCATGGAGATTCAGGAACTTCTGGGCCCGCTCCGGACGCCTGAACCCAAGCCGACTTCGTTCCTGTTGTCGTGTGTAACGGTAAGATTACTTGACGAGATTGTTGCAGCGGGCAGTGTAAGCTCCCTCCTGGTGCTCCACGGGGCAGAGCACCAGCAATTCTCGGATCGGGGCGCTATAGCTTCTGAGTTGGTCAGTATGGATGGCCTCTGGAGCGGTGTATTTCCCCAGCAAACGGATGAGGAAGGACTTCGTCGCCCCCGTATCACGCTGCGTTTGAAGTAAGCCGTCCAGGACAGCGCCGTACTCGTCCGCGGCTCTCCAGAGCCAATGGGTCACGCCACCTACTTTCACGCAGACCTATTTCAGAAACCACCGGCAACAGAGGCGTCCCATCCCGCTGGCGCAGCTCCTCGGTGAGTAGCGGAGCAAATTTGATGCTCCAATGCTCCACTTCCGGATGGTTCCGTGACTGACCTCTCTTCCGCGTTGATGGAGGAGGTCCTGCATATCGCGGTAGCTCAGTGCAAAACGGTGGTACAGCCGGAGGGCATAGCCAATGATGTTCATGGAGAAATGGTGGCTGCAGCGGCTTTCGGTCGGTCACGGGTAGGCGGCCTATCGGTGTTAACTTGCCAGAACAGCTCAAACAGCAATACCCGGACGTCCCGCTGGCTGAGAGGGAAGGGGGGATCCAGCCAGAGCGCGTTCCCGATGAGAAAGGATTGCGGTACAGCTTTGGGTTGCTCACGGCTCAGCGCCCCAACTGACTGACTTTCCAGGATCCTTCCAGCATAGGCCGCTGGACGCAGGAGGTCATCCGCCATTATGAGGAGGCGCGCGCCGCGCGGCGGGATTACGGTGGGTGCATGCAACTTTTTCTCTGTGGCGCGGACGTGGCCATTCCCGTCACGTACTGCGGCAGCGAGGCGAGCATGCCCAGCTGGCCTGCGGCGTGCGAACGGACGGCGGGGCGCCCGTGGGGTCCATTCGCTCAGGCCCCGATGAGCAACTCGACTGGCACCCGGCGTCATCGGCGCAACTCCCTGATGATGCTCGTCGGAGCTGGATGGCTGGAGGGGCGTGACGGGCTGCGCGTCCCGATCACGGCTGGCCAGGCAGTCGCTCTTAGTGGCCGGAGCGAAACACACAATCAGAAAGGGCTCCGGCCTCATCGCTGTGATCGCGGAAGCCGCCGAGCTGGACCTGGGGCGCTTCCTGCCCGCGTCCACGCCGCAAGCCCTCGAATGAGACAATTCAGCGTGCTGAGCCGACCGCCCCAGTGGGGCGCGACTGGTACGTGCCTGCTCACTCCTGCGCAGGAAAGCGCGCACCCATGACGTGGGGCGCACCTGTCTCAGCACCGTACACCGTGGAATCTGCCCTGCCGCTCGCGGTGCCCGCCCTGTCGAACGCGCTGGCCGAGGGTTTCGAGGGGTACGCCGTATCTATTCCCGACGACCCGGTGGCTTTCGCGCAGCGCCTGCGCGGCGAGCAGATTGACCTCGCGTCGAGTCTTGTCGCGGTCGTGGCGACGCGGCCAGTCGGGCTGGCCTTGATCGCGCGCCGATCGGACACGGCCCGGATCGCCGCGCTCGGTGTCTCGGTGTCGTGGCGGCGTCATGGTGTGGGCGCGGCGTTAATGCGCGCCAGTCTCGCAGCCGCTGCCGCACGGGGAGAAACCCGGGTGATGCTGGAAGTTATCGAGGGCAACGACCGGGCCCTGCAGCTGTACCGGTCTTTAGGGTTCGAGGTGCAGCGGCGGCTGGTCGGCTACGAGCGACCGGCCGGGTCGGGCGTGGCGGCGCCCATCTGCGAGGAGAGGGTCAACCTGGTCGCGCGGGATGTTGTGGCCCATATGAAGGAGGAGTTGCCCTGGCCGCTGGCCGTACCGTCGATGCTCGTAAGCGGCCCGCAGGCTCGGGCGGTGCGGCTGGGACCAGCCAGCGCGCTCATTTCAGTGAGCGCGCAGAGCATTGTGCTACGCGCGTTGGTGGTGCCGTGGGAGCAGCGCGGTCAGGGCCACGCCACACGGTTGCTGCGCGCCCTGGCTGCCGAGTACCCGGACCACCGCTGGGTGGTGCCACCTTTGATTCCGGAGTCGTGGGGCCGCCGCTTTTTCACCCGCAACGGCTTCCACGAGCAACCGCTCAGCCAGCTTGAGATGATGGTCTCGCTCTGAAGCGCCTCCAGATGGTGACCTCAACTGTGCGGAGCGGTTATGGCAACTCAACGCCAGTAAGTTGCTGAGCTGTGCCTGATCGGAAGCCGGTATGGCCACCGTTTTCCCTCAGCATCATCGAGGACGCCCTGTGGCCATTTCACCGCTTCCCCCTCAGCCAGCGAGACATTCAGATGGCGTTGTTTGAGGGCGGGATCGCCGTGCGTCACGAGAAGAAGGCGGCATTGGAACATCAAATGTGTACCCTGACTCACCGAGAAACCGCGCCACCGGGAGGGAACGCGTCTGTTCCCGGTGGGACGACGGACCCAAGCGTGCCTCGCCCTGCACGCCCGAGTCTTGAACCTGCACCAGCACACCTGAACCACCGTCCCTGCCCCAGCATGGCGACACCATTCGACACCTGCCCTGCGGGTCTGGGGTGACGTCATGCAGCAGGCCGCCTGAACTTCAGGCGGCCTGTCAGGAACGTTGCCCTCCACCTCGTTTACTGGCCAGAACCCTCCGGTCAATGAGACAACGTGGCCGGGCCAATCAGTCCATCTCGCGAATCAGCGCAGCCCCATGCTGATGAACCTGAGAGGCGCAAATGCCGTGCAAAGTCGTTCGGTTAATCTCCACTCTCGAATTCAGTGCACCCAGCTATGGGCATTACCCCATGCAGTCTGCGAGAATTCCACCGTGAAATCGTCGTGAGCACCCTGGGCTTCACTCCACCACAGCAGTCGGGGCTTTGCCGCGTGCCCATCACCCACGGCGAACATAAGAAGACGGCCTTGGGTAGCCCTGTTTTCTTCCTTGACGAGAACCCCATGGTCTTCCCGCATGGGCGGTGAAGTTCCCGCCAAAGTTGTTTCTGCTTCGGCAGCAGTGATTGGCGCGCTGGCTTTCGTGCTCATGGGAGGCGTGCAGGCCCTTTACGGCCCGTCCCTGCCTGGTTTCAGCCAACAGTTCAGTCTGCCCGTCAGCACGGCAGGACTGGTTGTCAGTGCACACGGCCTCGGAGCCCTCACTGGTGTTCTCAGCACCGTGCTCCTGTCCGGTTATCCCCTGGCCCGGTACCGGACAGGTGTCGCCGTCACCCTGCTGGCCGCAGGAGCACTCCTGTTGGGTTCGACGTCTGTGTGGCCTGTCGCATTGCTGGGCGCGCTGATTGTCGGGCTGGGGTACGGGGTACTGACGGTTGGACTCAACAGCCTGTTTGCGGTGGGATTCGGTCAGCGGAGTGCGGCGATGGTCAATCTTCTCAACGCCGTCTTTGGAATTGGCGCCATTTTGGGGCCGTTGCTGGTCGGAGGGGACGGTGGAAATGTCAACTGGCCCTTTCTCGTGATTGCTCTGGGGGGTGGACTGCTCGCTCCATTCGCGTTTTCCATTGATGATCGGCTTCCCGTTCCAACAGTCACGCAGGCAGGCTCAGAACATCAGAGCAAGGGGCTCGTGGTGGGCTTTCTGGTGCTGTTGGCACTGGTGGTGGGTCTGGAGGCCAGCAGTAGCGGATGGAACGCCACATACCTCGTGGCCCTGGGGCAGACGCCAGCATCCGCCGCGAGTTTCGCGTCATTGTTCTACCTAGTGTTCACCGCAGCGCGTCTGGTCGCGGTGCCCCTGAGCCTGCGCCTATCGGCGTTCACGCTGGTGGCTGCGTCACTCGCACTTGGCGCGGTGTTGCTATTCCTCGCCCAGATATCGGCGCTTGCACCATATGTGCTCGCCTCGCTGGGAGGGGCGGTGGCCCTCCTCTTTCCCAATACCTTTACGTGGCTCGCGCGTACGGTGCCGGGAGCGCGAGGTGGGACAGCGCTGATGATTGCTGGTGGCCTGCTCGGAGGCGCTCTGTTTCCAGCCTTGATTGGTCAAGCGGTGGCCGTTTTCGGTGAGCGCATTCTGCCCCACGCCATGCTGCTGCTGACCGTGTTGGCATTGATCCTCGCAGTGTGGCTTCGCCGGCAGTCGAGGCGTCTCAAGATCTATAGCCAGGGTCGAGCACATCTCTGAACACACTTGGAATCCCATTGACCGTCCAAATCATCGAAAACCCGTATTCAAATCACTCGGTACAATTGCGGCGCCCATTTGTGGAACCACAAGGTCGTGGTCTATAGAGACTTGATCGAACCGTTGGTGGCGCCCACCAGCAGATGTTGCCCTGGCACGCCACCCATCTGGCCCCTTCCCCACAAGAACAGCACGCCACTTCCCTCTATTCCCGACCTGTCGGTGGCAAGTCCAATGTCTTGCCCATGTCAGCGGCCAGAGCGGCCGCAGAGAGATAAGCAGCACAGAACAGGCATTACTCTCTGTCTGGATCGTAATTAATGCTATGATTACGTTGTCATGGAAGTTCCGGAGCAGGCGGTGAGGGCTGTATTCACGTCAACGCGCGAACCATCCCATCCTGGGTGCGCCCCTGATGTGCCAACACCGTTGAGGTATGCCGAAGCACTGCCATCATCAACCGGGGGGTTCCGCGCCAGGGCATTTCATCCACGATGATCACACCCCAGCTCTCCACGTCCGGCATCGTGTCCGTCCACGCCACGGCGGACGGCCACGTTATCGTCTGGCGACGCCACCTCGCCACCGGCGCCCTTGAGACGGAAACCACCCGGCAGCGCGGATGGATCTTCGCGCGAAACCTGCAGGACGTCCAGCATCTGGGCGACCAGCTCAGCATCACCCCGGAGCCCGCAGCCCCAGGCGCGACCTATCACGCCCACGACCTTGCCCCGGACGGATGCCTCGACGACCGCGCCTATCGCTACCTGCTCAGCGGCCCCAGCCCCCGGCACCTCGAAACCGAGATCCAGCGTGGCGCCCTGAGCGCACGTGGCCTGAGTGCCCGCCCCTCACTCGGTGACCTCAGCGGGTACGTGCGACTCGGCTACACCGAGCAGTACCTCATCTCCACCCGACAGACGTACCATCAGGGCCTGACGTTCGATCAGCCGGTCCGTCTTCAATTCGACCTGGAGACCACGGCGCTCAGCCCTGAAGAGGGCCGCATCTTCCTGATCGCGGTGCGGGACAACCAGGGCCTGGAGACCCTCTTGGAAGCCCGTCAGGCGGCCCAGGAAGGTGAGATGATCGAAGCGTTCCTCGACCTCGTCCAGAAACGAAACCCCGACATGATCGAGAACCACTTCATTCACGGGTTCGACCTGCCGTTCATCACCGCCCGCGCCCGCAAGCTCGGCATCCCCTTCCGGCTCGGTCGGGCCTGTGACGGCCAGCCCTGGACGGTCGACGACGGAAGTCGCACGCCTCTCTGGGCCTGCCCTGGACGGGAAATCCTGGACACGCTCGATGCCGTTTGCCGCCTTCACCTGCCCTCCAGTAGCCTGAAAGCCGTGGCGCAGCATTACGGGATCGCCCCTGAGGACCGGGTGTACCTCGAAGGTGCCGAGATCGTCCACACGTACCGCGACCACCCGAAACTCGTCCGGCAGTACGCCCTGCAAGACGTCCAGGAGGTGGAAGCCCTGGCACGAATCGTCCTTGCGCCGAGCTTCGCCCTGGCTCGCCTGACGCCCCGGCCGTACCACAAGCTCACGCGGGCCGGGCCAGCCAAGGGCGTGCTCGAACCTATGTTGATCCGTGCGTATTACGAGGCGGCGCGCCCGTTCCCGGCATCGGAGAAAGGCCACCAGGACCCCCACCGCGGGGGCCACGTTCAGTTGCATGCAGAAGGGATCTTGAACCACGTCGTCAAAGCGGATGTCGCCAGCATGTACCCCAGCATTATCCGCGCTGAGGGCATTGGTCCACAGCAGGATGGGTTGAAGGTCTTCAACCGCATCGTGAGTGACCTGACCACCCAGCGCCTGGAACACAAACGCCTGGCCCGAAATGCCGCCCTGACCGAAGGGGAGCGGCGCGAGCATCACGCCATGCAGGACGCCATGAAGCTGATCGTCAATGCGGCCTACGGTTACCTGGGGGCGGGCCGTCTCGCGCGCATGGGGGACCGGGGCGCAGCCGATCGGGTGACCGCCAGGGGACGGGAACTCCTGCAACAGGTCACGGCAGCGCTGGAGGCCAGTGGTGTGCAGCTCATCGAGTCGGATACCGACGGCGTGTACTTCAGCACGCGTGAGTCCATCGGAGAGCAGGCCGAAAGGGCGCTGATCGCGTCCGTCTCGGCCACGCTGCCTGAAGGCATCACGCTGGAGTTTGACGGCCGGGCCCAGGCGATGCTGAGCCACCAGGTCAAGAACTACGTGCTGCTGCGCTATGACGGCACGCTGGAACTCAGCGGCGCGTCCTTCGAATCAAGTCGCTCGGAGCGCTACGGCATGACCTTCCTGCGAACGGCGCTCCTGGCGCTGCTGCGGGGTGATGTCCCGGGGGCACAGGCGGCCTTCGTCGACGTGATGGACTGCCTCTCCAGCCGAACCTACAACAATGCGGACGTCAGCACGCGCGTTCGGATCAGCAAAACCCGGGAGGCTTACGCCCAGACGCGAGAAAAGCGCAGGGAAGCGCATCTGGAAGCCGCCTGGCAGACTGGTCTCCCCTTCAGGGTGGGGGACCGCGTGGAGTTGTATGTTCGCGAAGGGCACGGCCAGACAGTCATGACGGATCCGGATAAGCACGATTACGATGTCAAGCACTACCAGGCGGCGCTGGTGCAGAACTACGCTACGCGGCTGCGCAAGGCATTGGACCCGGCGGATTGGAGCCAGTTGTTCGGCGGCCGCGGTGCGGGACTCTTTGACCGTCCGGTGCAGGACATGCAGGTGCAGTGGAGACTGGTCCCAGACGAAGACCGTGCGGAAGAGCCGTGACGCCTGACACCCCCTGACCAGCTTCCGCGCGTCAGCGGATGAACTGAACAACAGCCGCCGAACAGCAGTGTCCTTGGTTGGTTTTCCAACACATCTATGGTAAAATTATGTTCTTAGCGTAATTACCTAGCCCGATTCAGCAGGAGGTCCCCGTATGTGCGGCCGCATTGAATTCACCCTTTCCGAACGCATGCACCACACCCTGCGCGATACTTTCCAGATTGACGCCGCGTGGCCCAAGCAGCCTGAGATCAGTCCCACCCAGCAGACGGTGTTCCTAACCCGCGAGGACGCCTGGACCGTCCATACCGGACGCTGGGGCCTCGTCCCTCCCGGGATGGACCTGCAGACTGCCAGGAAGTACGCCACTTTCAACGCCCGCATCGAAACCGTCGAGCGCAGCAAATCCTTCAAGGACGCCTTCAGGGCGGGTGGCCGCTGTGTGCTGCCCCTGAGTGCGTTCTTCGAATGGCCGAACAAGAGCAAGGTCCGCATCGCACGTCCCGACAACCGCCCCCTGATTGCCGCGGGGCTGTGGAGTCAGCAGGACACGCCGGACGGTCCTCTGGTGAGTTGCACGGTCATGACGCGGCCACCCACGAAAGACCTCACTGAGATCCACGACCGCATGCCGGCTCTGCTGCTGACCAAGGACTTGGACGCCTGGCTGCAGGCCACGCCCGCAGAGGCCAAAGCGGTGGCTACCGGCAGCTGGCGTCCCGGGCTGCTCACGGTTGCGGCCGCCTCCTGAGTCCAAGGGCACAAGTTCGAGCCCTTCATCTCTCCCGACACCACCCAGGTGATTGCGGATTGCTGAGGAGAAGCGCGGCTACGCAGGACTCAATTCTGCGCTCGTGGCAGCAATCACGCAGTCTTTGACCAGGAAGCGTAAACAGCGCCCACAAAGATTGCGGAAGTGTCAGGGCTGCCCGGTCATCGATCGAAACCGTAGGCTGAATGTTCTGGCTTCGTCCCGCTTCCTCTTTCGGCCTCCCCTCCGGATCGAAAAGGAACGCAGGGACCAGCGCTACAACTCATCTTCACTATCGAAGCAGCTTTAAATATGCCTTGACGACACGCTCCTAGAGATGGGATGGGGCGCGACGGCGTTCTTCCACCTGCGGAAGCTCGTACATTCTGCCGGTCAACCGGGACTTCCTGGTACGGCACGTCCTGGCGCACCGCGTGCGGGGCAGTTATAACGAGACATGCAACTGCAAGTGGAAGTGTGTCAGGTGGGGGTCAGCACCGCTGAAGGTGGCGTGCGTGGGCACCGCGTCCTGGTGGACCGCCCCGCCGAAAAGGGAGGATCAGACCTGGGCATGATGGGGGGCGAGTACCTGCTCGTCGCCCTCGGCGGATGCTTCATCAGCAATCTCCTGGCAGCTGTGCGTACCCGTGAAGCGGACATCCGGGACGTGCAGGTGAGCGTCACTGGAACCCTCGAGGGAACACCCGCGCGCCTGGTCCGGGCGGACGTACGTGTGCGCGCCCAGACGCTGGATGGTGACCAGCTTGAAAAACTCGTGTTGATGGCTGATCGGGCGTGTATCGTCGCGAATACCCTACGCGGAACGGTTGAACTGCACTTCAAGTCGGAGGTGAAGGGCGCAAGCTGAAGCGGGAGTCATGCCGTCAATGCGGCTGGGCAAGACGTGTTAGGTGGTGCACGGCGACTGCGGCGTCCTGACCACCGCGGAGTGTGGTGGACGCCAGGTGGACGCTGAGGTCCGCGAAAGAGAAACCTGGGACGGCCAAGCTGCGCCCGAGCCGCTGCAGGGCTTGTCCTTGTGTATCCAGTGCACCTGTGCCGCGCAGAAAGTCAAGGTTCGCGCAGTACCTAGGCGCGCAAATCGTGGCATCCACCGGTTCCACGTAACCGTCCGACCAACGCACTGCTGTTTCGTCCGTTTTCCTGACCCACCCTGGCGCCCCTCACGCCGCGTTTTGCAGGGAAGTCAATTCTCGAGGATACGCGCCAGAGAACCTGTTCTCCGTGGGCAAGTTAAAGCGGCTATATTGAAGCCCCGAAGCTCCGCCTCCCAGGGACTGTGTCTATTGGTTTCGACTTCAATTTAATCCACCTGACGCTTTGGAAGGTACAAGGACTAGGGGGAGCTGGCTGAGTGCCTCTCCATCGGGCCTTAAGCCCCCTTCCATTGAACGCCCAGAGATTCACCGGGACACTGCAGCCGCCCACACGAGCTTGATGGATGGGGCGCTGTCGCGCGAGACCCGTATGGTCCAGCACCCCACAAGTGCCTCTTCCGTTTGGGCTATTCGTTCCATGCCATCGGCGCATGGCATCGAATCGTCACACGTCACATCGGAGTCTCAACCGCCCAGGTAGGCGTGCAACACCCGCTCATCGCTCACCAGGTCGGCGCTATTCCCGTTGAAAGTCATCTGCCCAGCCTCCAGGACGTAGGTCCGGTGACTGGACTGCATCGCCAGCTTGGCGTTCTGTTCCACCAGCAAGATGGTCACGCCCTGCTCGTTGAGCTCGCGAACGATCGCAAAAATCTCGCGGACGATGATGGGAGCAAGTCCCAGCGACGGCTCGTCGAGCAGCAGCAGTTTGGGTCGGCTCATCAGGGCGCGGGCAATCGCCAGCATCTGCTGTTCGCCGCCGGACAAGGTTCCGGCCAACTGCGTCCGCCGCTCGCCAAGACGCGGAAAGCGCCCGAACATTTTCTCGATGTCCGCGCGCATCTCGGCGCGGCTGCTCCGCGTAAAGGCGCCCAGTTCCAGGTTGTCCTGGATGCTCTGGCGGGCCAAGACCTGCCGCCCCTCGGGACTCTGGGCGATGCCGATCTTCACGGCCTCAGCGGGCGGCAGCCGGGTGATGTCGCGCCCACCAAACAGAATGCGACCCGTCACCGGGCGCAGGATGCGCGATACCGCGCGCAGGGTGGTGGTCTTGCCCGCGCCGTTGGCCCCGATCAGCGTGACCACCTCGCCCTCGTTGACCTCCAGCGTCAGGCCGCGCACCGCTTGGATCGCGCCGTAGTTGACGCTCAGGTCCTCGATTTCAAGCAGGGCCATCCTACTCACCTCCCAGGTAGGCTTCGATCACTTTCGGATCGCGCTGCACGTGGGCCGGTTCGCCCACGGCGATCAGTTGTCCGAAGTTCAACACGGCCACCCGGTCACACAGATTCATGACCAGCGGCACGTGGTGTTCGATGATCAGCACGGTCAGGTCGAATTGATCGCGGACCTGACGGATAAAACCAGTGAGCTGACCTTTCTCGGCCGTGTTCATGCCCGCTGCGGGTTCGTCAAGCAACAGCACCTGTGGCTCGGTGGCCAGGGCGCGGGCAATTTCGAGCCTGCGCTGATCGCCGTAGCTGAAATTGGCAGCCAGTTCGCCTGCCCGGTCGCTCAGGCCCACCAGATCCAGCAGGGCCCAGGCGCGGCGTTCCACCTGCAACTCTTCCTGGCGCGACGAGCCGAAAACGCCCTGCCACAGCCCAGCGCGGGTCCGGATGTGCTGCGCGATCTTGACATTTTCCAGCGCCGAGAGGCCCTTGAACAGCCGGATGTTCTGGAAGGTGCGGCTCAGCCCCAGTCCGGCGACGCGGTACGGCGCCAGCCCGGTCACGGTGCGTCCCCTGTAGGTGAGGGTGCCGCTGCTGGGCGGCGTCAGCCCGGTCATCAGATTAAAGAGGGTGGTCTTGCCGGCGCCGTTGGGGCCGATCAGACCGAAGATCTCGCCCTCACGCACATCGAAGGACACGTCATTTACGGCGACCAGGCCGCCGAAACGCCGGGTCATGTTGCGCGCCTCCAGGACGACCGCGCGTTCAGTCGCGGGCGGTGTGGGGTGCATAGACGGAGCCGGTTGAGAAGCGGTCATGGTCTGTTCTCCGCGGTGTTGGAGTTGTGGCTGGAGCTGATCTTTTCCGTGTTGGGGCCGGCTGGCGCAGGATCAGGCCGTTTTGGCGGCTTGCCTCCCCGGCTCAGCGTGCCCACGATGCCCTGCGGCAGATACAGGCTCGCCAGCACCAGCACCAGCCCGTTAATCACCAGTCGCCAGTCGGCCAGCGGGCGCAGCACTTCGGGGATGGCAGTTAGCAGCGCGCCGCCCACCACCGGTCCCCAGATGTTGCGGGAGCCGCCGATGAGGACGAAAGCCAGGATGGCGATTGAGGCATCGAAGGTCCCCTGCTTGGCATTCCAGGTGTTCAGGAACGGCGCGCTCATGGCCCCCACGATGCCGGCCAGCACCGCCCCGATCACGAAGGCCTGCACCTTGTAACGGGTGGGCGAAACGCCCATGGCGTCGGCGGCCAGTTCATCCTCGCGCACGGCGCGGAAGGCGCGGCCCACCCGCGAGCGCTCCAGCTGGGCAGCAAAGATCAGCGTAAGGATCAGCAGCGGTCCAAACAGGAACAGGTACTGCCAGCGGTCCTGGAAGCCGAAGGCCTGAGGGATACCGAAGATGCCGATGGCTCCGCCAGTGATCGACAGGTTGAGCGAGACCACTCGCAGGATCTCGACAAAGGCGATCGTGGCTAGCGCCAGGTAAATCCCGCGCAGCCGCAGGGCGGGCACGCCCACCACAAGACCCAGGAGCCCGCTGAGCACGGCGGCCACCAGCCAGGTCAGCGGAAAAACGCTGTTCCCCAGCGCGTCCCGCAGCCCACCAAAGGCTGGATTGGTCAGCATGATGGCCGCCACGTAGCCGCCAAGCGCGTAGAAGCCGGGGCTGGCCAGACTCAGTTGCCCGGCCTGCAGCGGAAAATACAGGCTCAGGCCCAGCAGTGCGGCCTGGACCATCGTCACCAGCAAAAAGCCGTAGCTCTGAAAGAAGTTGTCCATGGCCTACACCTTCTGCGCGGCGTTCTGGCCGAGCAGCCCCTGGGGACGCACCAGCAAGATGACAAACAGCAGCGCAAAGGCCACCGCATCCTTGTATGCGCTGTAGTCGCTGGGCACAAACGCCTCGGCCAGTCCAATGACCAGGCCGCCCAGCACCGCGCCGGGAATGCTGCCCAGGCCGCCCAGCACGATCACGGCCAGCCCCTTGAGGCCATAGGTCACGCCGAAATAGGGGCCAGCCACGCCGAAGGCGGTGCCCACCAGGGTGCCAGCCAGCCCGCCCAGGAAACCCGAGAGGAAAAAGGTGATCACGATGAACCTGTCCACGCTGATGCCCAGCAGGCTGGCGGTGGTGGGATTCTCGGCCACCGCCCGGAGCGCCTTGCCGATCTTGGTGCGCCCGATCACGTACCCCAGCACCGCCAGGATCGCCAGACTGACTCCGAAGATGATCACCTGCACGGTTCGGATCACCACGATCTTGTCGCCGATGGCAAACGACAGCGCGGGGCGCAGCTCTCCGTAGGCATTGGACGGAAAGTTGTAGATCTCGGCGCCCACCAGCAACTGAATGAGATTGACAATCACCAGGGCCACGCCCAGCGAGCTGACCAGCGCCAGCAGGGGGTCTGCGCCGCGCGCCCGCATAGGCCGGAAGGCAAGCCGCTCGATCAGCACCGAGATCAGCCCGGCCCCCACCGCCCCCAGCAGGGTGGCCGCCGCGAAGACCCAGGGGCTGCCCGACAACGGTGAACCGGCAGGAAACAGGTTAATGCCCTTGAGTAGACCGTTGTTTTCGAACTGCCCGGCAACCAGCGTGTAGGTGAAGTAAGCCCCCAGCGTGAACACGGCGCCGTGTGCAAAATTGATGATGCCCAGAATGGAGAACACCAGGGTGTAGCCCAGCGCGAAGATGGCGTACACGCTGCCAATCGCCAGGCCGTTCATTAAGTTCTGTACCAACCCGCTCAATTCCATGCGTCCTCCTGCAGTGTGTCGTGGCTTGACGCGCCGCTGCCCACCGAATAAATCAAAAGAAGTCGCCAGCTCCTAAACCGCTGAATGCTGGCGACTTCGACTTGAGTGGTGGTTGTGTCCTGATCAGCGCAACGGCTTACTTTAAGAAGACGAACGAGCCGTTCTTGGCATCGGCCATCTTGATCTGGGCAACGTAAAATTCTTTCTGTTGCACTTCACCCTCCTTGTCGAAGCTGATCGGCCCCAGCGGCGTGTTGTAGGTGCCTAGCAGAATCTGTTTGTTCAGGGCGTTGCGCAGTTCTCCCAGGTCCCACTGGCTGAGCTTCTTCTTACGGTCGATGGCTTTCAAGGCTTCTACCATGACCTGCACGCCCGCGTAGGCCTGCGCCGCGAATTGGGGCGGGTCTTTCTTATACTGGGCGCGGTATTCCTTGACGAACACCTGGTTCACCGCGCTGGGCTGGGCGGGGCTATACGCCTGCGCGATGATCACACCGTCACACAGCTTCTGGCAGACCGGGAACATGTTGCTGGTGTTCAGGCCGTTGCCGCCGATAATCAGGCCCTTGTAGCCCAGTTGGCGCAACTGCTTGACCAGGTTACCGCCGTCCGCGGCCAGACCCGAGATGATGACCAGATCGACTTTCTCGTTGAGCACCGACGTCACCTGCGTGGTGAAATCGCTGTCGGTGGTCTGGAACTTCTGCACGGTGGCGACGGTCAGGCCCTGATCCTTGGCGGTCTGCTGAAAGGTCCCCGTCTCGCTGGTGGAAAAGGCATCGTTCTGCGCGTACAGGACAGCCACCCGCTTGATCTTGGGGTCGAGTTTGAGCGCCTGCCGCACGGCGTTGGGCGCCACAATGGAAACCGGCGCAGAGACGCGGGCCACGTACTCCCCGATCTCTGGCACGCCTTTGGCGGTGTTGCTTGGCCCCAGGACCGGAACCTTGGCACGCTCTGCGATGGGATCGGCCGCAAAAGCCTGCTGCGAGAGTGTGGGGCCGACGATGCCAACCGCTTTGGCCTGGGTGATCAAATTCTGAAAGGCGTTGATGGCCCCGGCCTCGTCCCCACCCGTGTCCTGGAATACCAGTTTAAAAGGCGTGCCATTGATGCCTCCGCGCGCGTTCAGGAACTTCTCGGCAAATTTTGCTCCAATGACCTGCTCCTGGCCGAGCAACGCGGTATTGCTGGTCTGCGCCACAGCCACACCGATGACCACCGGTGTCTCGACTTTCTGAGCTGCGGCCAGACTGCCCAGCGTCAGGAGGGCGGTCTGCAGGGCAAGGGCAGCTTTCGTGCTTTGTTTCATGAGGACTCCTGGCCGGGCGATGGGCGCGGCGGATGAGGGTATGCATGGGCAGACGGAGAAAACGAGCGATCCTAGAGCGCATGACCTGAAAATCACTTCTTCAGGCTGAACAGGATGACGTGGTTATCCTACTCAGCCACCGAGAGCGACAGGCGATCGTCCGGAGGGCTGTGATGCTCGAGAGTTGCGATTTGTAACTCAGTGAGTGTAAGGTGGGTTTGTCTTAAAAGTCAACTGTTCGAATGTTCGAATCATTGGACCGAGTTTAAAATTCAAGCCGTCAATCAACACTGCAGGTCGTTCTTGGGAGGAAGGGGAGGAGGATGGACAGATCAGCACGTCTTCAACGGGAGAAGGCTCAGTGCAGTGCGCCTGCTTAGGGCGTAGTGCGTTCCCGTGTCCTGCTCTCATCCTGTCGGGATGTGCGGCGTCTTTATGGCTGCGGGCGCTGCTGAGCACCACGGAGCACCCGTGACCCTGAATTCCCCGGCCTCCCACCGCCCAGCCCAGCGCCAGCGCTCCCTGTGGCGGGGCCGCCGCAGCCTGCGCTCCAAGGCAGTCCTGGTAACGGTCCTGCCCATTCTCGCGTTGGCCCTGTTGACGGCCGTCATCCTCACTGTGCAGCGCCGAGCCACGCTGGACGCGATCGCGCGTAATCTGAGTCAATCGGTGGCCTCGGTGCTGGCCACCAGTCTGGACGTGCGGGACCTGCCCCTGGTCAACACCCAGCTCCGCGCCGCCGTCACTTCGCCCAGCGTGGCCTTCGTGGACGTGCAGCCTGCAGGTCAGGAACTACGCTATTTCACCTCCGCGCAACCAGACACCGACTGGCTCCTGCGCGCCCAGTACGACGCCTTTGTGAATGCCTTCCCCCACAAGGCGCAGTTCCAGCCCAGTGACCGTGTCTCCGCCTACAACGACGCCCTGAAAGCCCTGCAGCCGGGCACGCCGGACAGCGTCCGGCAGCATCTGAGGGAGGCGACTGCGACGCTGGCGGCCCAACCCCATTCGTCTCCCGTCGAGCTGACGCGACTGGATGTGTACGAACTGCCCAACGGCGCGCGTCAGCTGCGCTTTGCGGGTGACCCGCAGCCGCGCGGCACCCTGCTGTTCACCATGGGCATCGGGGTCGCACTCGGCGACCTGCACGCCGTCCTGAACCGGCAGCTGCAACTGGTGCTGCTCACCTGCACGCTGGTGGGATTGGTGGCGGCCCTGAGCGCCTACCTTGCTGTGCGGCGGCTGGTGCAGACCATCCTGATCATCACCGAGGCCGCCGAGCAGGCCAGTCTAGGCCGGATACACGACGCCCTGAAGGTAGACAGTAACGACGAACTGGAGGATCTGGCCGGGGCCATCGAACGCCTGCGGGTCAGCATGCAGTTGGCGCTGAGCCGCTTGTTACCTGGCGGGCGTGCGCAGTGAGCCAGGGGAGCCGTGTTTTTGGCGGCGCCCTAAGCGGCGCTGACGTCTTTCAGATCGAGGCGGTCGAAAAACTCTCCTTGGGCGAGCACATCGCGCGCCACATCCAGGGCCTGTTGGTCAGCGGTCAGATTTCTCCGGGCGACTATCTGCCCAGCCAGCGTGAACTGGCCGCCCGTTACGGCACCAGCGTGGCGGCAGTACGTGAGGCCATCAGCATCCTGTCGGCCGCTGGCGTCCTCGACGCCCGGCCCGGACGCGGCACGGTAGTGCTGCCGGTCTCGGAACAAGCTCCCAGCATCAACCTGTGGATGGGCGTGGTTCACAACGAGGCCGAAGCCTTAGCTTTCCTCGACACCCGGCGTCTCCTTGAGCATTACACCATCGCCCACGCGGTCACGAATGCCAGTGCTGAGCAGCGCGCCGGGTTGCTACGGTTGCTCGAAAAGCTGCGTCAGACCCGGGCCGAACCGGAGGCCTTCGTGCAGGCTGATCTGCAGCTCCACCACGCCATTGCGCAGGCGGCGGGCAATCCGGTGGTGCTGCGGCTGCTCGAAGCCCTCCGGATCCCACTGGCGAATGTCATGCGCGCAGCCATCGGTGAGTTGATGAGCCAGGGGCACTTCGACTCGGTCTACGCCGTTCACGAGGAGATCGTGCGAAGCATTCTGAACGGCGACGTGCCCCAGGCCACCGACGCCTTTGACCGGATGCTTGCACAGACCATCGAAGACGGCGCGCTGGGCCGTGCATTAGGCCGTCCGGAAGACGCCGAGCCCGCCCTGGGGCCTGAATTCTCAGAAGATCTGCACTGGAACCTGACCCGCCTGATTGGTCCGATGGCTGACGTTTTGATCCCCGAAACCGCCGCTGAGCTCGGTCTGGACGTTGGGAGCATGACACGGAGGCATCTGAGCCGTTACCTGCCTCATCTGTCCCACCACCTGCCAGCCGCCAAACGTGATGAATGGCGCGCCCTGAGTGAGCTGTTGCTGCGCCGTTACGCGCCGGACTAAAGCAGGCAAGAGAGGTCAAGGCCCCTAAACAGGTGAGCCGCACTCGCTGAGCTGTTCCCCATAGGCGTAGGGGTGAACCATTCACTGGTAGGCGCTGACGTGAGGACTTTGCATCAGTCACGGTCGGTGAGCTGAACCCAGACGAATCAGGGCACCATCGTTCTGGAACTCCTTCTTGGCTTCACACGGCGGTGGCCAACAGCTCCATACGCCCCGCCCGACGTCCATTGCATCGCCGCTCATCCGTTCTAGAGGCGGCGGCCCAGCGCGCGGGCGGGGCTGTGCGACCGCCGCTGAAACGCGACGCTCGGCTCGACCGTGCCGCGCTCGCCCAATCGCTGGGCATGCCCAGCGGCGATTACTTCGATCATATCTCGGCGCTTGACGGATCCACGCCGCACCAGCGGGTGAAGGCGGCTGGCGCGCAGCCGGGCGCCGTGGCCGAGAACATCGCTTGCGGCCAGGAAAGCCCGCAGGAAGTAGTTGACGGGTGGCTGCACCCATCCGGCCACTGCCGGAACATCATGGGCGATTTCAGCCTGATCGGCCTGAGCGCCGTGGGCGGCGGCGAGGGTCCATATTGGACGCAGGTGTTCGCACTGCCTTAACGGGCGCATCTGTCACAGCGTGACTCACCCCACAGGCGGGCACAATCCACGCCGCCCCAGCCTCAACGCAAGGGACGTTCGCGCAACGCCCCGGCATGAGACAGGACACACGGCCCTCTTCGCGGTCCGTCTGCATTTCATAAATGCTGGAAGGTCGGCGCGCTGGGCATGCATCCTATCTTCTTTGCAATGTGCGGCTGGACTCAGGAGCCGCAGGAGGTGTCATCCATGACTTCCCGTTCACCACTTCGCTGGCTGGCCTTGCCTGCGGTGGCCCTGGTCGCCTACCTCCTGCGGGGGCCTTCAGACCCGCTGCGCCCCTCCGGGCCGGAAGATGGGGTCGGTCCCATGACCCGCCGCCGATACTGGGTGGAAGTCGAGGCCGCTCACCGCAGTCCCGAGGAGGTCGCAACCCACTGGCGTGACCACCTGCCGGACCATGCGCCGAAGTGGCTTGCCTGGTTCCGGGGTTTGGATCACCCGATCCCTCCAGTGCGCCTTGGCGACCGCCTTCAGATCCAGATGCTGCTGATCCGCCGTGGGCGAGTCGTCGTCGAGCACGTCGACCCCCTGGGCTTCCGCGTTCGAACGCTCCGCCTGCACCCGGACGCGGGCACCTCCGACTTCCGGGTTTATCCGAACGACCAGGCGGGTAGGATGGTGTTGCAGATCGAATCACTGCTCAGAACCAATTCGCACTTTGACCGACTGGCCTACATCTTCGGTGTTCATGCAGCGCAGCGCCGCAACTGGGAACTCACGCTCACCAGCGTGGCGAGGTATGCCGGCGGACGCCTTGTCAACCGGGGGCACGAGTCCCTGGAAATGCCTCAGTTGGCACACTCATACAACCTTCCTGCAGTGCCCGAGACTCCGGTTGGGACTACGGGCGAAGCCGGCGAGCATCGCTGAGCACCGGATTCTGGCAACTTAACATTGAGCAGGCTGGATCTACGCAGTGGCGGTCTGAAGTTCAGACCGCCACTGCAACAGCTCCATGTCTTTAAGCGAAGCAAGGGCTTGAATGGCCGCCCATCGCTCTAGAGCTTGTCCTTGTAATCTTCAGCGAGGAGCGGTGCGAACGGGAAATTCCCTGTCATAGGGCTACGTGACCGACGATCACGCGCGCTGATGCGACAGTTTTTTGACATAGCGCTCGCTCAAGGTAAACCGGTGGGACAGCCATAAGGCGGGCCCAATGATGCTCATGGGAGAACAGTGTCGGCGGGGCTGGCTGTCAGTCACGGAAGATCAGCCGACTGCAGTCTGGTTGCCAGAACCTATCGGATTGAGTTTGAACCGTTCAGGGAAGGGGGCTGGGCGTAACCCCTCCGCAGGGAACCACTCAATCTCCAACCGCAGACCACCCACATCTATCGGACCACATCTTGACCCGCGCCAAGGGGAGCCCCGAGCTTGGGAACCGATCTACTGGTTGTAGTTGAACGTTGAGGTACAGCCGCCGTCCACGGTCACAATCGATCCGGTCATGAAAGAACTCGACTCAGAGGCCAGGAACGCCACCACACGGGCCACCTCGTCCACGTGGGCCTGACGGCCCAAAGGCTGGCGGGCAGCATTGCCCTCACGCCGTTCGAGTGCCGCCGCAGCCTGTGGGGGAACCATCCGGCTTCGCTGGCCCCCCATGTCGGTGTCCACGTAGCCAGGGCACACAGCGTTCACACGGACACCACTGGGGCCGTAATCCACAGCGAGTTGCCGGGTGAGATTGACCACCCCACCCTTTGAAGCGCAGTAGGCGGGAGCCTGAGGCGCGCCAATCAGGCCATAGGTCGAGGCGATGTTGACCATGACGCCTCTGCGGTTCATCAGATGGGGAAGGGCATACTTGGCGCACAGAAAGAGGCCGCGGAGATTGACTGCCAGCACGCGGTCCCAGTCGTCGACCTCCAGTTCATGCAGTCGCTTTGCACTTCCCGCGATGCCAGCATTGTTGACCAACACATCCAGGTGACCAAGGGTGGCCACGGTCTGTTCCAGGAGGGCACGGACCTCCTCGGGGTCTGAAACATCGCAGGCGATGAATTGTGCGGTTGCTCCCTCGTCACGAAGGGCGAGGGCTGTCTCTTCTCCAGCGGCGACCTCCACGTCGGCGATGACCACCTGAGCGCCCGCCGCAGCCAGTGCCCGGGCAGTGGCCCTTCCGATCCCACCCGATGCTCCGGTCACCAGGGCCACGCGGCCATTCAACTGCCCCAGCATTAAGGAGCGTTCGCCTTCGGGATTGAGGATCATAGGTCATGACTGTAGCGCCCCTCCGGAGGCCCAGGCGGCTGTCCGACCTGAAGGAGCCCCTATCGTTCGGAGGGTAACCTTGCCCCATTCACCGTGCCCACCCGCCTCGCAGCAGGGCGTGGGTTTCCGCCATCGCCACGGCCCAGATGGCCTGCTTTTCCCCATCAGGCCGCTGAAACAGACTTTCGTGCCCTCGCCCAGAGAGTCACGCAGGACTTCCGGGGCAAGTAGATCCCTATAATCGAGGTCCATCCCCGTCTTTCCATGTCCGGCGTCTTCACACCGTCCAGCCGTGGCTGGGGAGAGTTCTTCATCCATGAAGCGTGGCCGGTTGGTGACGCCCTCTCCACGTCACCCCTGTCGAGGAGCTATTGATGGCCTATTTCGATCTGCCTGAAGCGGAATTGCGGACCTATCGCCCCGAACGCCACGAGCCCGCCGACTTCGATGCCTTCTGGGCTCAGACGCTCAACGAGGCGCGTGAACACGCCCGCGCCACTCAATTCGAGCTGGTTCAGGTGCCGCTGACCACCGTCGAGGTTTTCGATGTCACCTTCAGCGGCGCAGCAGGCATGCCGGTGCGGGGTTGGCTGGTGTTGCCGAGAGCGCGGCGCGAACCGTTGCCCTGCGTGGTGGAATTTCTCGGCTACGGTGGAGGGCGTGGCCTGGCGCACGAATGGCTGCTGTACGCCAGTGCCGGGTATGCACACTTCATCATGGACACACGCGGTCAGGGCAGTGCCTGGCGCAGTGGGGACACCGCCGATGCGGGTAGTGGAGGAGAGCCTCACCTGCCCGGCTTCATGACCCTGGGCATCCGCGATCCCCACAGCTACTACTACCGCCGCCTCTACACCGACGCCGCCCGTGCCGTCGAGATGATTCGCTCGCATCCAGCCG
Source organism: Deinococcus humi (assembly GCF_014201875.1). Taxonomy (NCBI): domain Bacteria; kingdom Thermotogati; phylum Deinococcota; class Deinococci; order Deinococcales; family Deinococcaceae; genus Deinococcus; species Deinococcus humi. The sequence goes on from NZ_JACHFL010000016.1 coordinate 79,335, forward strand.
TAGACGCTGCCCGAGTCGCCGTCACCGGGGGCAGCCAGGGCGGCGGCCTGGCCCTCGCCGCTGCCGGCCTGATTCCGGACGTGGTTGCGTGTCTGCCCGACGTCCCGTTCCTGTGTCACTTCGAGCGGGCCGTGCGCATCACCGACAGCCTGCCGTACGGAGAGATCGCGCAGTTCATGCGGGTGCAGCGTCACGCGATCACCGACGTCATGTCCACGCTGAGCTACTTTGACGGCCTGCACTTCGCCGCGCGGGCACAGGCACAGGCCCTCTTCAGCGTCGGGCTGATGGACGACGTCTGCCCGCCGAGCACGGTCTATGCCGCATTCAACCACTACGCCGGTACGAAGCAGATCGAGGAATATCCTTTCAATCGACACGAGGGCGGACAGGCGCATCACGATCTGAAGAAGCTAACGTTCCTGAACGAGGTGCTGTAACGTCTGACTGGTCTAGATCCGGGAGGACATGTTCGGCAGTCCGTCTCTGTTCCACTCCCTTGCCGCCACCGATCTCAGGGAGACGTTGAGGAAACAGGGGCCGTTTGCGTGGGGTATCCCGGTATGACTGTCTCTGGCACGCAGCCGTGGCAGCTGCGGCAGTGTATCGCTCCGCTTTCACCCTCTGTCCTGCCTGACAACCGAATTGCACGCCGCGCTCCCTTGCCGCCGTAACTCCCGACTTCATTCACTCCCGCAACAGGTCCCGCCCGAACCCCGCCAGCGCGATCAGTGAGACGCCGCAGGTCCACCTCACGGCTGCGGCATGAAGCGAAGTTCAGTGCTCACGAATTTGCTCTATTGCACGCCCTGAACGTCTCGCACTAAACCAAGCGTGGCTACTGGAGGGAAAGCCGTTGTGCCGCGCTGCGGGGCAGTGGATGGTCCGTTGTTAGCCGCCCGTCGCCCAAGGGGTGCCGGGTAAGATGAAGATTTGGTGAACATCTTTCCGTCAGTCTTCTCACATGAGGCACAGGAATGCTGAAGGGGCCATTGCGGGCACGCCCTCTGGCCCAGGAGTTCACCATGCCAGACAAAGATTCTCACGCCGGTTGGTCCATGACCGATCCCGCTGCCGCCCTCTCCTCTTTTCTCGCTGCCCTGCCTGCTCAGCCCCAACTGCTGGGGCTCGGCGAACCCACCCACGGCGTCGAGGTGTTCCCCCTCTGGCGCAACCGCATCTTCCAGACCCTCGTGGAAACACAGGGCTTCCGCTCCATCGCCATCGAGAGCGACATCATCGCTGGCCTGCAGGTGGATGCTTACGTTGCCTCCGGCCAGGACACCCTTGATGAGGTGCTAACGAGCGGGTTCAGCCACGGCTTTGGAAGAGTCCAGGCCAACCGGGACCTAGTGGTCTGGATGCGTGGGTTCAACGCGGGCCGGGACGAAATGGACCGTCTGAAGTTTTACGGCTTCGATCCACCCGTTGAGAACATGTGGGCGGCCAGTCCACGACACAGCCTGCTCGCCCTGCACGATTTCCTGTCCACGCGCTTTCCCCACCTGCCCATCTACAGGGCTGCGCTGGAGCAGCTCTGTGGAGACGACGCCCGCTGGACGAACCCGGCTGCCGCGCTGGACCCTAGCCAGTCTGTCGGGGCCACAGCAGACGCCTGGCACCTGCGGGCACTGACCGATGACCTGCTGGGGTTTCTCGAAACCCAGCGCCCTGGACTCGGGGTGCAGACTGATCTGTGGGAAGCTCAATTACACGCCCGGATAGCCCAGGGCCTTCTTCGTTATCACGCCAACCTCGCTACCCCTTCGCCAGACCGCATTTCCCAGATGCTGGCCCTGCGCGCGGTGATGATGACAGGAAATCTCCTTGCTATTGCCGAACGGGAAGCGCAGCGCGGTCCCACGCTGATCTTCGCCCACAACTCGCACCTGCAACGCGGGGCCAGTCAGATCAGGATGGACACCATGAAGGCCGACTGGTGGCCTGCCGGGGCACATCTCTTGCATGGGGTCGGCGCGCAGTACGCCGTCATTGCCATGACCAGCAGTGAGGGCGCAGATTTACTCCCCCTGGAGGCTGTGGAAGACCGTCGACACTGTGGGCCACGCCTGCTTGCCACACTAGGACGCTTGGAAGGGGACGGAATATTGTTCACTGCCAAGCCCATAGAGCCTGGCTGAGACGAGAGAACAGCTTGACGTCGATGGGGCTTAAGAACTTGTTCTCTCTCAAGCCAGCGTCCGCTTCAGAAACGCTCGCGTCACGGCCAGAAACTCCTGAGTCTGCTCGACAAAGGGCATGTGTCCGCTCTCCTCGAAGATGTGAAGTTCCGCGTTCGGAGTTCGTGCTGCGATCAGCTCGCCCGCTTCTGGCGGGCAAGTGCGGTCATGTCGTCCGCTCAGCACCAGCAACGGCTGGGACACCCCGCCCAGTTCATCTTCAACCTCAATTCCACCGTATCCCGCCGCGCTGAACTGCCGCAGCACGTCCGGCGCATAACGAGGATTCATGGCGTCGACGCGGGCATTGAACTCTGCGATCCGCGGGTCGCGCGGATCACTGAAGTGCCAGGGCATCTGCTCATGCATCAGCCGGGCGAAATCCGCTTCGGTGTGGACGTTGACCTCATCCACCCACGAGCGGCGCACCTGTTCCCGCAAGTCGAGTGGCTCGAACGATTCCAGCTTTGCGGACACGTCTGCCAGCCAGCGTGACGATCCCACCCCACAGCAGGCGATGGTTGCTGCAGCGTCAGGGTAGGTCACGGCATGCTGCAAAGCCACAAACGCGCCGTAGGAGTGCCCGAGCACCGCATACTTTTCCGCGCCCATCGCTTCAGCCACAGCCGACACATCGGCAGCCATCTGTTCCAGCGTCCAGGTCTCTTGCGGTGCCTGCCGGTCGCTCCGGCCCTGTGCCCGCTGATCAATCAGGACCAGACGCACGGTATCGGAAAGTGGGTCAAGGTAATCCGCGAATTCTGTGTGATCCAGGCCAGGGCCACCGTGTAAGCAGATCAGCGGCGGCCGATCTGCAGCTCCGACGATCCGGGCGAAGAGCCGGGTGTCACGAACAGTGAGCATCTGGGTGGTGACCATGGAGCAAGTGTAGACCTCCTTCAGAAGGTGTCTCTGTGTGAGGGCGGCAAAGTGCTGGGGGTCCTGGTGAACCTGCCTGGTCAGATCACGCTGGAGTAGGCTCCTGAATACCAATTGAGCCGGGCCAAGCGACATCCCTCCTGACCAGAAAATGCTGCTCAGTCGCGCTGAAACTGCCCAATGACCCTGTCCAACGGCATTTGCGTTCTTCAAACACTGTCGAAGACCTCCACGAGTTCGCCACTCCATGCCACCTCAGGCAAAATAGGCTGCTGGTCGAACCTCGGGCGAAAGAATCGAGACAACACTCCACGCGTCCATCCAGCTCACTGTCCGTTCAATTGGAGATGCGTAGCGTGCCGCGGAGTTACATTGGGATAGCAATCCACTTTAAGATCCTGACCGATCTTTCACTACCGACCCGCCAGCGCGTGGAGTTGGCCTGCCTGTCTCTGCTCGCCGTTGCTCCAGGCTCAAGGGTTAATCAGTCGCTGCAGCCGCCACCATCACTGCTGTCACAACTGGACTCAGCTGCGCTGGTGTCAGAACTGAAGTCACCGGTGCTGGCGCCCCCGCCATGAGACCCATTCCGCGCAGGCTGACGCTTTGCCCCGCTCTTGATGGCAAGCAGCATCAGCATGACGAACACAACGCCAATGAACAGCAGGGGAATGAGGTCTGCCATGGCTCATGATAGAGCGAAGTCTTCAAAGGAGTGTCAGGGCGGAGGAATGGCATGACCTGGCGCAGACGATCTACCACTGACCTGCTCTCAGTGCCGAGGAATGAGTCGTCGCTTGTGGGGGCTGATGACTGATAGGGGCGTGGGGGCGGAGCGCCCCCGAGGCCTCCATGTTCTGGCAGCCTCCCAGCGTCAATAGCAACCATCCCAGCCCACGTCACCATGCCGTGGCTACCGTCCAGGCCCACCCCGCCGCTTATGCCGGTACATGGCCTGATCTGCCCGTGACAGCCAGGTGTCCGCCGACTCCCCCGCCCGGTGGCGCGTTGCGCCCACACTCGCCCCAGCCACCGAATACACCGCCTGGATCTGCAGCGTGACCCGCTCCACCACCGTCTCGGCGGGCAGTTGGCCCTCCCCAAACAGCAGCGCAAACTCGTCGCCGCTGATGCGGTAGACCTGCCCGTCCGGCCCGGCCCCTGCAGCGAAGCCGTGGGCGAAGCGGCGCAGCAGATCGTCCCCCGCGGCGTGGCCCAGCCGGTCATTGACACTCTTCAGACCGTCCACGTCCACCACGGCCAGCCGCCAGTTCCTGGACGGTTCCGTGACGGCGTGAGCCAGATCCCGCTCCAGTGCGCGGCGGTTGGGCAGGTCCGTCAACGGGTCTTGATGCGCCAATTCATGCGCGGCCTGGATGCGGCCCTCGGCCAGCGCGAGCTGATCGCGCACCGCGCTGAAGGCCCGCAGCACCACGATCAGCGCGCCGTGGGAAAACAGGATGGTGAACAGCAGCGTCACGCCGTCAAAGGCCCCGGTCTCGCCCAGCGTACATGCAGCGTGCGGCAGGGTCATGATCAGCTGTGTCAGCAGCACGCCCACCGCCCAGCGTGTGGCCCGCTCAGGGGGGCGCTGCGCGAACAGAAACACGTAGACCATGGTGAGGTACAGCGCCACCGACAGCCGAACCATCGCGGTTGCAGGGTGCTGAGGCAGCAGGTACAGCGCGGCTCCCCAGGCCATGAGCAACACCGCAGCGTAACTGAGCGGCGCGTGGTTCAGCAGGAGTGCCCGCAGGCGAGGGGGGCCAAACAGCGCCAGACCGGTATAGAGCATGATCGCCGCCAGAATGCCCAGGTACAGCGTGGCCGCCAAGTCCAGAGTGATCAGGATGACCGCTCCCGTCAGCGCGGCCAGCAGCGGAATCCACAGCAGCAACCGGGCCGGGTCGATGGCATCGAGTGCGGAGCGTGGGGGCTGGGCAGGCCGCAAGGCGTTGTCTGGGGGACGAAAGGGCCGACGGGTGGCGATAGCGGATCACCTCGGGAACAAAGGGGCGATGACGGCTGGGCACATGACCGTGCACCCGGTTCAGAACTGCCACCAAGGTTAAATGTTGAACAATCGCCTTTCGGCCATATGGGCTGGGGCACATTCTTCATGAAGATGCCTGTGTGCCGTCGGCACCCCTGGTGCGACTGAGGCTCCACTCCCCAGCGCAGCCACGAAAAGGGCCAGTCAGCGGCTCTCACGCCTCCCCTCGAGCTGCGGCTGCGCTACAGGGTGTGGGGTAAGTCGGTCTGCGGCATAGTCAGCAGGAAACGGAGGGTATGCAGTGGGCAGCCTATCGACGTCCCAGCCTCCCATCCAGGCATGTGGACGATACGTCCACTAAGCACCAGTGCAGTCCACCCTAAGGAGCGCAGCATGTGCCGAACCGGGTCTTTACGTTGTACGGCGTCCTTGGGACGGAGCAGCAGATACGCGAGGAAAAACAGTGAGGTGGGCACGCCTGGCTGAGCCTGTACCCTCCCCACTGTCGTGGTCAGGGCACGCTGCCAGGCCAGATGCGGCCCCGATTCATCGGCCCAATGTGGGCATGAATCAGGTTGCCTTCTGCATATCCCATGTCCCCAGTCCAGATCAGGGGGTACCGTGATCGTCACGGTCTGTCAGCAGGTCACCAGAGCGCCCTCCACAATTTCCTTGACGCCAGCAACCTGACACAACCGTTTGAGCCGCAGATGGTGTCGGACCCTTCTGGGAAAGTCAGTTTGAACGAACCATTACCGGCTCCCGCGAATATGTCTCCTGTCTGGTTCTGCAGCGTGGAAATGGAAGCGCCTCTGCCCGTCTTTAGAGGCCAGTTGCGCGACCTCGAGCAGGCCCGCGGCTTCGTAGGCCGCGCGCTGGGCTTCGGCACCTCGCCGGGAGCCGAACAGCACACCCCCGAACCACCACTCCCGTGCCAACCAATCCTGCACTGCTTGCAGCAGGGCCAGTTCCAGATCACGGGAAGTGCCTCGGCGCAGCCAGTATTCGACACGCACCTGCGCCGCGGCCAGGATCGCGCGATCAGCATCGCTGACCACGTAGTTGTCGATGAAAGGCGCGACCTCGCTCAGGTAGAGCGAGCCCAGCACGGTCTGGCCATCCGGTGTGAAGATGCTGAAGCCGTAGGCCTCGTCGCGGTCATGCTCGCAAATATGCATGTGCAGGTCCTCAAGGTTGGCCTGAAGTGTGAAATCGTCCTCTGGCCATTCGGAGTCGCTCCAGCAGCGCAGTTCCTGGCGCGAGTCCATTACCGCAGCGTAGTCGGCTTCATTGTGCCCGACCGTCTGGCGATGGAGCTCGAACAGGGGTGTAATGAAAGAAGTGGGGACAGGCTGCCGGTCAGGATTCAGGGTCATGTCCTCAGGTTAAACAGGCGGGCATGGCCGGAGCATGGCATAGCACCCCCGTCTATTAGGCACAATCACGGCAGTGCCCTTTTCGTTCGCGCTTCCCGCCCTGTTCTTCTACAGGCGGGTCGCCACGCCGCCCTGATGTTTGCCGCGCTTCTCCCTGGCGGACTCATGCTGGGTCTACCAGACGCTCCTCCGGAATCAGGACAGGGGCAACCCGTCAGAGGGTGTGGAGGCTATGACCCACAACATCGTGCTCAGCGATCTAAATATGGTGACCCAGGCCAGGACTCAGAGACGAACTCAGCTGGCCCAACCGCACAGGGCAGCCCGAAGATGCTCTGCGCGTCCGTCCGCCGCTCCACAGGCGGACCAGATCCCTCAGTTCATTGTTTCCCCGAATCGACGACGCCGTCTTTTTTGTGTGCGGTGCTGCACGCGAACTCCTGTGTCACCTTCGAGACAGGCGGGAGGGAAGGAACGTTGAGGGACTACGCCTACGCTCCTTCTTCTCATCCGTTAGGTTCTCACCGAAATGCAGTCCAAACGAAAATCTGGGTGTTTCTACTGGAGCCCGGCCAACGTCGCACGGGAACCACCGTGCTGCCCAGCCGCCTCAAGTGCGCCTGCCGCTTCCAGGTCGTACACCTCCGCTTCAGGAAAACGGTAGGCTCCCCGCGCTGCCTCGGCCGCCTGAAGGAACCAGGGAGCTGCCTCGCGGGGCTCCCCCCCCTCCTTCCAGTGTCGGGCCACAAGCGCAGGTGGGGCACGGTGCGCCGCCAGGATCCGGGCTGCCGAGCGGTGCAGCAACCGCCGCACGCTGCCTGGCACGCCTGCTAGGGCTGCTTCGGCGATCAGGTCGTGTTCGAATGACGAACCCCGCATGATCTGCGCCGCTTCCAACTCTTCCCATGCAGCAGCGGTCTCGAGAAGTGGGACCCCCAGCACCTGCGCGATGAGATCGGGATCGAAGTCGCTGCCCAGCACTGCAGCGGCGCGGGCAACGTGCAGGGCGGTTGACGAGAGCCGCGTGAGCCGTGAGGCCATCACTCGCCCCGCGGAGTCGGGGAGAGGCAAGCGCCCATCCCCCTGGATCCCCAACTCATGTAAGCTGCGCGCTGTTTCCAGCAGCAGAAGAGGATTGCCGCCAGTGTAGTGAACAAGATCGGCAGCGAGGCCACCTTGCGGCAGTTGCAGTGCGGCGGCCAGTTGCTGGGCGTGGGCCCCGCCCAGCGGTTCCAGGTTCACGAGCGTCACAAGCCCTGCACCGACCATCGCTTCGAGAATGCCCTGCTGAAAGGGGCTCAGTTCCCCTTCGCGAAAGCAGTGGATGGTGCGGTAGGGCGCGCCTGGATCACCCCAGCCCAGGTGTGCGAAGACGAAGGCCCCAGCCTCAATGCTGGCCTGATCCATGAACTGGGTGTCGTCGAAGACCATGCAGCGCAGGCCTTGACCGATGGCAGCGCCGAGGGTTTCGGCCTTGGCCTGCCAGAACCGGGTGCGCTGCTCATCACTGTTGATCGGCTCCGGGGTGTGCCCAAGCTGCGGCAGGATCCGGGCGAGTTCTTCCCACACCCAGGTGGGAAGGTCAAGGGCCGGATACGCCGTCAGCACCTGCCGATAAGTGCGGGCATGGGTTGCGTATGGGAGCCCCGCGTCCCCCAGACAGCCCCGGAATCGCATGCCGCCCCCGTGGGCTTCGAGAAAATCCAGTGCCAGGCGCGTTTTGCCCACGCCTGGCTCACCAGTCAGGACGATGCCCCGTCCTTGTGCCCACGCCTCCTCCATCTGGGCCCAGGCATCTTCACGTCCGATCAGAGGAGGCTGCGTGAAGGATTGGGCGAGCGGAATTCTGGGAAAGGACGCGTGGCGTGGCTTCACGCCGCGCTCTATGTCCTGGGCCAGCGCCCGCGTCTCGGGCAATGGGTCATTTCCAAAGGCCGCGCGCAGCTGTTGCGCGCCGACGTGGTAGACCGCAAGGGCCTGGCTGGGCTCGCCCAGCAGGTACAGGAGCCGCATCTCCCGGCGCAGGGCGTCCTCAGAGGTGGGATACAGGGCGCGCAGGCGCGCCACTATCTTCAGCGCCTCGGCCCACTCGCCCGCGTCCTCCAGGCGCTGGGCTTCCTCCCGCCAGCGCCCTGCACGCTCGCCTGCCAGGCGCTCGCGCTGCGCAAGCAACCAGTCCTCCAATTCGGGCAGCTCTGGCCATGAAACGCCACTGAGCAGTTCGCCGACACTGTCACTGCCCGGCACATCCACCATCACTTCAGGGGCAAGAGACAGCATGTCGCCCAGCGACACAAGGTCAGCACCTAGGTGCGCTTTCATCCGCCGCAGCAGATGAACTAGGTTGTTGCGTGCCCCGGTCTCCAACGTGTCCGGCCACAACAGTCCGGCCAGGCGGCTGCGGGACACTGGGCCGTCCAGCGCTAGAACGGCGAGAGTTGCCAGCATCTTGCCCTCACAACGTGGTGTGCGTCCGTCGGGCGCCTGGAGCCTAGGTTCACCCAGCAGCGTGAGCTGCCACATGAGCGTAGAATGTGACATACCTCAACTATACCGAGCAGACGGGTCAGCTGTTAAGACGCTCCGCTGTTCCTGAGCGCAGCCGCATACGCGTCACGAGCGACCTTCTCGCCCTCTGGATCATCCAGGGCGGTATACAGTTCAGCCGCCGAGGCGTAGAAACCCGCAGCCTCAGCGTGACGCAAGGTCTGAATGGCAACCTCGCCGGCTTGCATCATCCACGGAACGGCCTGCCGGAAGTCACCTGCCTCCTGCCAGTGACGCGCCACACGACCGGGGTGGACCGTGTGCCGGGCGAGCACCCGCGCGCTCGCCCGATGCAACAGGGCCAGGACAGGGGCGGGGAGGCCGTCAAGAAGAGCCTCACGCACGAGGTCGTGGCTGAAGCCCTCCCCGGAGACGACCTGGGCCGCTTCGAGCTCCTCCCAGGCACCCGCAATGTCGAGCAACCCAATGCCGAGAACCTCGGACAGCCGCTCAAGCGTGAGGCTGTCCCCCAGCACGGCGGCGGCCCGGGCCGCCTGGAGCGCTTCGCTGGTGAGGTGCCCCAGCCGCTGTGCGATCAGCGATACCGCGCCCGCCGGGCGCCCCCTCAGGGCGTCATTCACCCGGAACTCGCCGGAGTGGTACATGTGGCGCAGGACCTCCAGAACGAATTGCGGATTGCCGCCCGTGAGGTGGTGCAGTTCCTGAGACAGCTCCGCCGCTCCCTCTATCTCCAGGGTACCCAGCAGCGCCGCGACGCCACCGCCGTCCAGAGGCTCGAGTTCGATCATCGCAGCGGTGCCTGACGCCACCAGGGCGGCAATCCGGGCCGCCGTGAGCGGGGGGAGCGTTCCCCTGCGGTAGGTGATGATGTGGCGCGGCACCTCGCCGTCCTCGCCCAGCACTGGGCCTTGCGTCAGGAAAAAGGCCCCCAGCTCTACGGTGGCAGCGTCGTAATGCTGCACATCGTCGGTGATCACGGCGGCAAAGCCCGGGGCGGTGAGACGCACGACCTCCAGGTGGGCCAGAAAGTAGTGCAGCCGCGCGGCCTCCGAGTCGATCGGTGTCACTGGTTCCTGGCCGCGCAACTCGGGCAGCACCCGGGAGAGTTCGCGCCGCACCCACTGCGGAAGTTGCACATGAGGCGCCGCGGCCATCCGGGCCCGGACGTTGTGGGCTGCGGCGGCGAAAGGGACATCCGCGCTGCCAGGGTGGCCCGGCAGATACATGGCACGGCCCTTGCTGGCCACGAAGTCCTGTACCAGCCGGGTCTTCCCCACTCCAGCGTCACCGGTGACATAGATCGTTTTGCCGGCCTCCCAGGCTTCTTCCAGGCGGGCCCAGGCCGCCTCACGTCCCACCAGGGTGGGCGGCCTCAGAACCCCCAGAGGCAGCGCAAGGGCGCGGGTCGGGACTGCGCCGGGCAGTTCTTCTCCGTGGTCGATGCGGTGGGCGAGCGCCCGGGTCTGTTCCCCAAGCTCGACACCCAGTTCGCGCATCAGGAATTCCTGACCGCGCGCGTAGGCACGCAGGGCCGCTGGACGGTCTCCCGCAAGGTAGTGCAGCCGCATGACGCGCTGCAGCGCTTCTTCCGAGAATGGATCGAGCGCCTGGATCTGGCCGGCCACTCTCAGGGCCTCTGCCCAAGCCCCAAGTGACTCGTGCCGCGCCGCAGCATGTGCAAGGTTGGCGAGGCGCCGGACGTCGAGATCTTCTCTCCAAGCCGCCACCCAGTCGGCGAAGTCAGGCAGATCGTCGAAGTCCATCCCCGCCAGAAAGGCGCCGAGCGGCACTTCCCCGTCCCCGGGTGCCTTCAGCACGAACACTGCGTCCACCCATAGGGTCGAAGTGAGCACCAGCGCATCCGTACCGTGCACCAGGTCCACACCGCAGAGTCCTTTCAGGCGGCGCAGCAGGTGCACGAGGTTGTTCCTGGCCGCCGCCCGTGGTGTCTGCGGCCAAAGCAGCTCGGAGAGGCGCGAGCGGGGAGTGCATCCCTCCAGTGCCAGGTAGGCCAGGAGTGCCAACGTTTTGCGCTCCAGATGCCACTCCTGGCCTTGCGGCGAGGCGAGGCGAGGCGTCCCGATCACGTGGAGAGTCCACTGGGTTGACATAGGATGAGGTCACGTTAGCAGAAGGAAGCCTGGGTTCGCGCTGCCGTTGAGAAGCGTGCGGCAACCAGTGCGCGTCGGGCGGCGCTCGGCGCGGGGAAGGCGAGGCACGCGCTAATCGCATTGGCGCTGGGATCGACGTGCAGACGCAGCCCGCGACAGGTGTCGTGACGCTGCTGACTGTGACCCTTCAGATGGGCGACACGCGTTATTCCGATACAAACGACGCTGGTGGGCATGTGGGGCATGCGAACGGTGGGCGTGTACCTGCTGGGGTTGCTGTGGGTCTGCGGCGACTGTGGGAATAAGGAAGCCTAGGGGAAGGACGATGAACAAGGTGCAGGCGGAGGCGTTTATGCCTAGCAATGTGTTGGGCGCAAAGTGTTGGGCAGATAACCGGCAGGCCGGACGCCTCGTCGGGCTCGTCACGGCGGTGGAAGAGAACGGCGCGCCGCCGCACGCGCCTGGGGTGCCCGTGGATCGTTGTGCTCCAGAACGTCCGCGTAAACCACCAGAAGGTGGGCAGACGACACCAGCAGCGAGAAGGCCCCGCACAGTCCCAGCGCCGCGTTTGCACCAGCTGACGTCACGGCGCAAGCACCGCCTGCGCACCGTGACCAGAACGTCGTGCTCTCCCCTGCCATGAGCCAGCCATGCTCCCCCTCCTAACGTGACACCACGCTCGCCCCAGGCGAGTCCGTCAAGGAGACCATCATGAAGACGAAAGCAATCCAGACCCTTTCCGCCTTGCTGCTCACCACCGTGCTCGCCGGATGCGGCGGGTACAGCCCTCCCGGCACCGGGGACACGGGCACGCCCCCTGGGGATACGCCTGGGGGAGGAACCGGTGGGGGAAGCTCTACCGTACCCGACGTGGTGCAGGGCGACTGGCAGGCGGGCGAAGCGGCGCCTGTCGGGTATTACGACCCCAACAGCGGGGCGTGGCAGGGCGCGACGGGCAGCAGTTTCATCCTCAAGCTGCGGGCAGACGGGTCGTATCAGTACACCGGCCTGCTGGCGGTGGACACGGGCTCATGCCGGAGCAAGATCCTCAGCTACGAGAAGGGCCGCGTTACCTTTGAGGGCGGCAAGATGGCCTTTACGCCCACCGAGGGTGACGTGCAATCGACCGTATGTAATGGTCCTATCAAGCACGCCCCCGTCACTCCCACCGTTCGCCGCTGGGCGCTGAGCGTGGACAACTCCGGCAAGCAGGCGCTGTTTGCCCAGCTCCAGGATGGTTCAGGCGCGCCAACCGCCTTCTACCGCACCGATCAGCCGAGCAAAACATTTCCCAAGATCGGCATTCAGGGCACCGTGACTGCGCCGCAGGGCCGCAGCGTGGCGGGCACCCTGGTCGTCGCGTGCTACGTGGAAGACCCCACTTGCCAGAGCCCGGCCACCAAGATCCAGCCGGTCCAGGGGAGCGGCGGCAGCGGCACCTTCGCCTTCCCGGCGCTAGAGGACCGGGCCTACGTGTTGAGCGCCATTCAGGACGCCAACGGCAATGGCGTCGTGGACTCGGGCGATCTGGTGGACGTGTACAGCACCACGGACGCCCCCGGACCCCGGTCCAGTCTCCGTCCACCTGCGAACGGCGTGAGCCTTGAGCTTGTTTCGGTCCAGTGAAGTGATCATCATCTCCGGCAGAGTTGCGCCTGGCCAGCTCCGGAGTGCTAGAGACGGCCACGTCGTTCTTCGGGTCGATGTTCAGGTGAAGATCACGTCTCAAAGGTAGTCCACACCAGCAAAATTCCGAGCTCCAGCGCGGTGACCTGTGCCTTACTCCACCTTATGAAGCACGTTCGGGTAGAGTCTCCAGCTCGCCGCGATGCGCTGACCCTGCTCTCCCATCGACTCACACGGCAACAGGCAAGACGTCAGCCCGGCTTCAACTACTGAAGCCGGGCTGACGTCTTGCCTTCCGTACTGGATTTTTGATCCCTCACCGTCGTCCCTAAGCCACCGTCCCCGCCACCATTCGACGAAGTCATTCGTTCGCAAGATCTCTGCTCTGGCGTGAGACGATCTGCTGGAAATATCCACTCCATCCGGTGAATAGCCAGGACTGGCGCGTGCCCGGACACCAGGCGCGGGTCTTTGCCGCAGCCTTGCCCGGGGACGGTGCTGTCTTTTGAGGCCCTATGCTCTCCGAGCGTTTCCGGCGTCGGGAAGTGCTGGGCAAACCTCGTCAGGGTTCCCCTGATGGGCACGACCTGCATCTGGACGGGCTGACGCTGCTGATCTACATGGCACTCGAAGGTCCACGTCCCGGTGCCGCCTCGTAGGGTCGCTTCGGCCCGAGTGCCCAAGAGCGCGGCACGCAACAACATCGCGTACCTGATTCGGTCCACCAACGACGTCCATGGCTGGAAATCCTGCTTGTCGGCGACCTCATGAGCCTGGTCAAGGATGCGAGTGTCGATGCCCTCGCCGCGCAGGAGTTCGGCGGCGTCCTGCTCGGCGGGTCCGCTGCTCGAGGAGATGGGATGCGGCGATCGTCCGGATCTGACCGCCAGGCTGGGCGCGTGACGCGAGCGGCCGGACGGGCTGAGGGCCGAATAGCTGCCCCGGCTCGCGGCCTGGCAGAACGAGACAGGCGACCTCACGGGGCCTTGCTGACCCCTGGCCGCCTGTTCGACCTCAACCCAGTGTCTGAGGAGGCCAGGTGCCGCATGATGCGCTTGCGTGCCCGCGCATCATGCCCCGGTCATCCACCGCTCGCCACACTGTCTCCATGGACGCCCTGATCGACCTGAGCCTGCGTGCCGCGCTGCTGATCCTCATCCATCCCCTTTCCCGGGGTCTGTTCTTCGTGCTCGCGGCCATGTACGGCGCAGGCAGCGGCTGGCCTGGGTGGGCCACGGGGTTGTGTGGGGCCCTGGGCGTGGGATCGTGGCTCGCTCCGCTGTGGGCGCTGTGGCGAGACAGGGCCCGGCGGGAACATCACCGGCAGTCCTGAGCTCCTGATGCGCAGGCATATGGGAGTCAGGGGCGCCGCGGCGAAGAAAGGCCAAGAAGATTGGAAATGGCGTGATCGGCCAACCGCCGGTCCCTGCATCATCCTCCAGCCATTTCCCCGGTGCTGAGATAGATCCATGTTGACCACCCCATCCCGCCGTCACCTGCTCGCCGCCGCGCTGCTGCTGGCCCTGACCCCTGCCGGGGCCGCGCAGGGCGCTTTCAATCCCGAGTGGGTCAACCCCATCGGCTCGGCCACCTACGACGCCGTCGCAGGGCTCGCCAGCGATCCGCAGGGCAACGTGATCGTCGCTGGCTCAACGGGAAGTGACTGGCTGGGCACCCTGGGCAACCGGGAGGGATTTGTCCGCAAGCTCTCTCCGGCCGGCAAGGTGCTTTGGACGACGCTGATCTCGACCCTGGAGAAAGATGACATCTTCGGAATGACGGCCGACGCCGCGGGAAACATCTACGTTGCTGGTGGGACAGGCGGTGAATTGCAGTCCGGCGGACAGGTTGGAAGACAGGACGCCTTCGTCGCCAAGTTGACCCCCGGGGGCAAGGTGGTGTGGATCAAGCAGTTCGGCTCGTCTGAGGACGACTCGGTGCGGGCCGTGGCCCTGGGGCCGAAGGGGGCGCTCTCCATCATGGGCATCACGAAGGGAACGTTGCCGGGCGGCGAGTCCGAGGGTGGGCAGGACACTTTCGTCGCCCAGCTCTCTGAGAGCGGCGAGCTGGTGTGGATGCATCAGCTCGGCAACGAATTCGACGACGTGGCTGGGGGCATTGCGGTGGATGAGGTAGGGCACGTGTACGCTGCCGGGAGCATCGGCACGAATGATATCGCCAACCTCGACGGGTTCCTCGCGCAGTTCGACGCAGCGGGCCGCCCCCTCTGGGCGAAGACGTATGCCACGGGTGGGCAATCCTACATCCAAGGCCTGGCGGTGCGCGGTGACACTGTCGTCCTCGTGGGCAACACGACCACCGTACTGCCAGGACAGCAGTCGGCGGGGCCGGGCGAGTACGGGACCAACAACGACGCCTTCGTGATTCGGGTGGACCCGAAGGGCGCGACGAAGTGGATTCGGCAATTCGGCGGCCGGGGCACGGACAGCGCGTACGGGGTGACGATCGCCGGAAACGGGGACGTGCTTGTGACAGGAGAAGCCGACGGTGGGCTGTTTGACCAGAAGGGGCAGGGCGAGTACGACGTGTTCGTCAGCCGGTACACGGCGGGCGGCGAGCGGCTGTGGACGCGCCTGTTTGGGACGCCGCAATCGGACTACGGCTTTCGGGTCCTGCCGACGAATGACGCCCTCTTCGTGGCCGGCGTCTCGTTCGGCCCGATCAGCGGCAAGCCTGCCGTGAAGGACGTGGACGCCTTTGTGGCCCGCCTGCCCGTGGTGCCCGCCGGGCGCTGAGGTCTGCCATCGGCCAGCCATCTCCCGCCCCATAGCCTCGTCCAGAGGAAGCGACCCGGAGCGGTCGCCCAAGGAGAACGACCATGCACAAGACGAATTTTGCTGCCCTCGCCCTGCTGAGCGCCGCCTGCCTGACCGGGATGTCCAGCGCCGCCACTCCCGCCCAGAAGGGCTTTATCACCGGAACTGTCGTCAACGAGCAGGGCAAGCCCCTGCCCGGCGTCGAGATCGACGTGGACAACACGCTCTCCTACGACAGCAGCCTCATCACGTACACGGACGCCAAGGGCCAGTACCGGGTGGACGTCCGCAAGCTCCCCTTCACTTTTCAGGTCTACGCCAAGATGAAGCTCAAGTACGGGGACTCCACGGTCAACGTGGAACTCGTGCCCAACAACCCCGACGCAGTGGCTGGGCTGGCGGGCGGCGTGCGTGACTTCGTCTTCAAGCCCAAGCCGGTCACCGCTGAGGACCCCTACGGCAACCTGGGACGGGTCTTCGTGGAGCGCGGAATCGGTGAATACGACGTGGACACGGCGCAGGTGCAGGTGACGCTCACGCCAGTGGGTACCCTGGCCGACGGCTCGGCGGGGAAGGCGCGCACCTTCAAGCTGCTGCCCAGCGGAGGTGGCCCGGTGATTCCAAATGTCATGTGGGGCAAGTACCAGGTGACGGCCACGCTGAATGGCAAAGCGCTGCAGATCCGCCAGCGGACGGATGGCCGCACACCCGCCACATGGGGCGCAGCCTACACCGGCGGCTTCACCCGCGACTACAACGCGCTCACGCCCAGCATGTTCCTCGAAGTGCGGGTGCCCAGGGCGGGCGATTGATGGGTGCGTGCCAGCATCCCCACCGTTTTCAGCGGAGGTAAACCATGACCACAATCGCGGATCAGTTGCCCGTCCCCCTCTTGCGGTCCCTGCGGGTGCTGCCGCTGCTGTCGGCGCTGCTGCTGGGCGGCGCGCTGGGCGTGACTGGAGGCGGCTTCGGCGGCACCACCGCCCATCCAGCCCCTGCCGCCGCGCCCCCGCCGGGCCGCCCAGCCTCGGTGCCTTCCTCCACGTACAGTACGTCCTCTCCCGCCCCCGCCGGCCCGCAGGCGAGCGCCACGTCGACAGCCGGTACCTCCTGGGGCCTCGTGGTTGGGCTCGGCGTGGTCGGGGCGCTGCTGGCCTTTGGGTTCGTCTGTGCGCTGTACGAGGAAGGAGCGGGGCAGCCCCGGGGGGCCCAGGCAGTTCGGGTTCAGGTGCTGTTCGAGAACGGAGAGAACGTGAAGCGGCAGCTGCAACTCCTCGCCCGCCGCCACGACCCAGACGCTCCAGGGGCACTCGCGACGCTGCTGCGGGAAAGCGCGTTGCTGCTGCTGCGCCACAAGGCGGACTGGGCGTACGGCACCGCCGAGCGCCGCGCCGCGCCGGGCGAGAACGAGGCGAACTCGCTCGTGGGGCAGTGGGCGACCGCGGCCCGCGCCGCCTTCGAGACGCAGACCACCAGCCAGTACCAGAACGGCGACGTGGCGGGCGGCCACGAGCATGTGGTGGTCCCCGCCCGTACAGGTGGGCTCTACCTCGCCGTCACCCTGGCTGTGTCGGCCACTGGGCTGGAAGCCGCCCAGGAGATGGGCGGACCTGCCCGAGACGTGGAGGCCGCGCTGCTGGCCCTGTCCAGCGTAGGCAGCGAACACCTGCTGCGCCTGGAGGCCGTCTGGAGCCCCGACGGCGAGGGCGAGTTCCTGAGCGAGACGCAGGCCATCCTGCGCTACCCCACCCTGGCACCGCTGTAGAGCAAGCTCAACCCCAGCTTCACTGTGCGGTGTCAACCAGTCAAGATCGCTCAGGGCGTGAGCAGCTTCCAACGCCCCTCGGAAACCACTTCGACGACGCTGCCAGCCACCTTGATGGCCGTCTGATCGTCAATTACGTAGGCCGGCCCCTGAAGCTCAGCCGCCCACCGTTCTGCGGTGGCCAGGGTGTTGTCTGGCAGCTGTGGATGGTCCAGATGCGGGAAGATCGAGAAGTCGACGAGACCCAGCGTCTCATCCCTTCCGGTGGGCGACGGCCACTCGACGAAGTCCTGTCCGATCCGTGGGGTCATCACCATGCTGCCCGCGCTCAACCCCACCCAGACGGTCTCTTGCAACGACGCCAGGAGATCTGCCAACCCAGACTCCCGCATCCAGTGGCACAGATACATCGCGTCACCGCCGTTCACCAGCAAGACATCCGCATTTCGCACCCATGGAACCCAGCGGTCTTTGCCGATGCTGGGCAATGCTGTGAGTTCCAGGACGCCCACGGATTTCCAGCCCAGCTCGGTCATCGGGCACTCGTCGTGTCCGCTGATGAAACGCCAGGCATGGGTAGGATTGGTCTGGGGATGACCGTACCCCGCTGTGGGAATGCACAGGGCATTGGCCTCCGCGATTGGCTTGCCCAGGAGATCAACCAGGGCCTGGTGGATGCTCGGATTTTGAATCCCAGCCGAAGTGAGCAGAAGTTTCATCACGCCTCCCATCCGATATGGTCTTGCTCTGACGGAATTGTAAGGCTTGATTTCGCCTTTGGCGAATTCTTTGCTCTTCCTGCTGAGAAATGATTGCTGGGCTAATTCTGTGTGGGCTCAGGTGTTTCAGTTCTCCACCCTTGGGCAAGCGCATGTCACCAAGCTCATTTCTGGATGACCTGTACCTGCACCCTGCCACTCCTTCGTGACGCTTACGGCAGGGGCTAGAGCTCCTTAAGACTTGGCTGCGCGCGTTGTGAGCATGGCAAACCATCGCGGCCCCTCTGGCCTCATTATGTTGCCAGCGCCTGTCTTCCCGTTGAGGGTAATGTGATCCCGGCTCCTGTCCTCCATCAAACGCGTGGTACAAGCTCCCGGCCTAGTGTTCCTGCGACCTTCACTGGTGGCTTTCATTCCACGACATGCTGGGCTTCAGGTGGAGTTCTGGCCACTTGTTCTTAGCGAAACCGGAATAGCTCAGCAGGTGCCATGGTTCTCAGGCCACGCCTGTTTTTCACATGCCGTCCGGTAAGTTAAGGCAACGCAAGCAGCAGACTTCTAAAAAGCACTGTGAGGAGAACCTCGTCTCCCCCACAGTGCCTTTGCCTCAAGATCCTTACCTGAGGAGTGAAGCTCCTCCGTCCACGTAGATTTCCACGCCCGATACATGTCGGCCTAGGTCGGAGGCGAGGAACAGGCATGTATCAGCCACATCGATCGGCTCGCCCTGACCTTCATTCAGAGCTGGGCTGCCCTCAGGAAGTTCAACCTCTATTCCGAGTTTTTCCGTGTCGCGGTTTTCCGTGCGCTCCTCGATGTTCGTGTGGATGGCTCCAGGGCAAACCGCGTTGCAGCGGATGTGATCGCGTCCCAGTTCCAGGGCAATCATCTTCATAAAAGCGACCTGTCCAGCTTTGGATGTGCTGTACGCACTTGCGCCCGGGCTGGAGAAGGTGCGGTTGCCATTCACGCTGCTCGTGATGATGATGCTCCCGCCGCCCGCCTTTTTCAGGTGCGGCACGGCGTAGTGAATGGTCAGGTATGTTCCACGAAGGTTGATATTCAGCGTTTTGTCCCATTCTTCAGGCTGCAACTCATCAATAGGGGTCCAGACGCCGTTGATCCCAGCATTGGCGACGACGATGTCGAGTCGGCCGAACTTCTCGATGGTTTCTGTAATGGCCTGCTGAACCGATTGAGCGTCGCGTACATCGCAGTTCACGTACAAGGCCTGGCCCCCCCCTTGTTCAATCTCGTTCTGGACGGCCTCACCTTCCTTGGTCTGTGTGTCGGCCAGGATCACATGAGCGCCCTCCTGCGCGAAGCGCCTGGCCGTTCCCGCGCCAATTCCGCTCGCTCCACCGGTGATGAACGCCACTTTGCCTTCAAGCATGCCCATACGGTTTCCCCCTGACGGGATGATTTGTCGTCCTACGCGAGGGCACAGTACGATGATCGCCAAGATAAAATTTCTTGCCGGGCTTGTTGATACCGTTAAAAACGGTTTAAAAAAACATCATTTTCGTGGGCAGTTTTTTCTGATGTGCTTGGATGCGGCTGTTAACGTCGGCGAACGGCTGGTTCTTGAGCTCTTCCACTGAGATGTTCGCGCGCCAGCTCACGGTCCGCGTCCTCACCACCCCCAGTGACCCGTCCGGCGTGCAGGACTACTGTGCCCTCCTGCGGTCAAGTTGCTGCAACCCTCCCCATGCGGTAGCACCCTGTCAAGATCACCATCGGCTTCTTCCGGTAGAGCGGCAAGTTCTGAAACCCGTCACCTTCAGACGCCGTCGTACAAGCTCAGGCCGAGCGCCGCACCGCCACGGCAGCAGAACTCCACAGGAACCAGCTCGGCAGTGCACGCTCCAGGGCCGGCAGGGCACGCACCTGGATCTGGCCTGTTTCCACGGCCTCCGCGTAGGACACCCGGCCCAACCACACCTGGTACATCGTCCGGAGAGTGGTGGTCAGCCAGACATCGGTTTCGAAATCGGGTGGGTGCAAGCAGACGGACACGTCTCGCCGGCCCAGCACCAGCCAGAACCCCCGGCCCGGCTCCTCCTCGAACGTGAACTCCACGACCACCCGCTGCTCAGGCAGATGCTCGTGGCAGACGCGACGATGCATCCACCACATCAGCACCACGGGGTCGAGTTCCTGCGCCCGTGGCTCGCCGAACGCCCAGGCGCTGCCCCACTCCAGGAGCGCCTCGATGATGGGCACCAGCGCCGCTCCCGCAGGCGTGAGCTGGTATTCGCTCCTGCGGCCTGCCTGCCTGGAAGGGCACGTCAGAATGCCGGCGTGCTCCAGCTCTCGCAGGCGCCGGGCCAGCAGGCCACGCGAGAGCCGGGGCAGCCCGCGCGACAGGTCATTAAAGTGCGAGACTCCGTCCACCACCATGTCCCGGACGATCAACAGCGTCCACCGGTCGCCCAGCAGCTCGGCGGCGCGGCTGACCGGACAGTACTGCCCGTAATGCTCCATCCCCGCATTGTGATCGGTCAGTGACTGCCTGACCAGTGCACGTTCTGCACTGGAAGTCGAGGGAAGGACAGATCTACGATCGCCAGAGAAACGCCACGGGACAGACCATGCCGGACCTGCAAACCAGGACCCTGCCCCACGTTTCAGGAGGAGGCCATGACACATCCCGATGTAGCCCCACCGCTGCCCACCCCTGACGCCGCTTCCTGGCGGGCCACCGTGCTTGGCTTGGGACCGCAACTGGAAGAGCGGGCTGCCCGGCACGATGCGCAGAACACCTTCGTGGCTGAGAGCGTCGCTGAATTGCGGGCGGCAGGCTTTCTGGCGGTGGGCATTCCAACCGAGCTCGGGGGCGCGGGGCTGACGCAGGCCGAGGTTGCCGAACTGCTGCGCGAGATGGCGCAGTTCTGTCCGGCCACCGCACTGACCCTGGCCATGCATCAGCACCTTGTGGGGGCAGCCGTCTGGCGCTTCCGTCATGGTCAGCCCGGCGAAGCGCTGCTGCGGCGCGTGGCTGGCGAGCACCTGCTGCTGATCAGCACTGGGGCGCGCGACTGGCTGCGCTCCAGTGGCCTCATCACGCCTGTGGAGGGTGGATACCGCGTGCAGGCACGCAAAGCATTCGCCAGTGGCTGTCTGAGCGGCGATCTGTTGTTGACGAGCGCCGTTCTGAGCTGCAGCGAACAGGTTGCCCATTTTGTGGTCTCGCTGAGCGCGCCCGGCGTGAGCATCGAGGAGGACTGGAACAGCCTGGGAATGCGCGGCACCGGTTCACACACCGCCGTCCTGGAGGACGTGTTCGTGCCTGAGAAGGCCGTGTCTCTGACGCGCCCACGGGGGGAGTGGCATCCCAGCTGGAGCGTCGTCCTGGGCGCCGCCCTGCCGCTGATCATGGCGGTGTACGTGGGTGTGGCCGAGGCTGCTGCCGCAAAAGCGACGGCCAGGGCGCGGCAGGCGCCGCCCACGCCTGAACGGCTCCTGTCGCTGGGTGAAATGGTCAACGCCCTCACCACTGCGCAGCTGGCGTCGGCGGATCTGCTGCGCCTGGCGGACAACTACCGGTTCGACGCAGGCCTTGCCCTGGCTGACGCCGTGCTGGTCCGCAAGTCCATCTGCGCGCGGGCCGTGTTGGATACGGTTCACCGTGCGCTGGAGACGGTCGGTGGAGTGGGGCTCTTCCGCACCTTCGGCCTTGAACGCCTGCTGCGTGACGCGCACGGCGCGGCGTTTCACCCTCTCCCCGAGCGGGCACAGCAACTGTTTACGGCCCGCGTGGCGCTGGGTCTCGATGTGGCGGCCCCCTGGCAACAGACTGCAGTCGACCCGGAAGTACATCCTGCACAGAGCAACATCAGCGGACTGCCGTGAATGGAGTCAAGACAGAATTGTGGAGTGTTGCACCGAAAGCAGAATCACGCGCCAGCACCGCGTTCACAGCCTGTTTAACCGCCCTAGCGGCCACAATAGCGCCATATGCAACCTCCACTTCTTGAGCTTGGACGGCGCCGACGAGGTGGGGGGCAGACACTCACCTCTAACGCCTAGCCGAGGGCAGGACCAGGATTGCGTGATTTGACTCCCCGGCGCCCCCGCGGCGATGGTGGCCAGGCCCGTCGTCAGTGGTTGCGGGCCTGAAGCCGCTTGACAACCTGCGGAACGACGCTGCGCGGCAGAAAACGGGGGGTCAGCGTCTGCACTTTGTTCATCAGACCGACCACCCGGACCGCCTGCCCGGCGAACATCGCATCCACGCCCTCCCGGGCCACCGCGTCGGCGCTCATCATCGGCGAGAGCAGCGGGTTTGATCCAGCAATCAGCCGGCTGTCCTGCATCTGCGCGCGGTTCTGGAAGCCAGTCTCCACTGGACCAGGGCACAGCGCCGTGACGTGCACGCCGGAATCCCGGAGTTCCTCGTTGAGCGCTTCGGAGAAGCTCAGTACGTACGCTTTGCTGGCGTAGTACACCGCCATCAGCGGTCCGGGGAGGAACGCGGCGGTGCTGGCCACATTCAGCACCCGACCCCGGCGACGTTCGACCATGCCTGGCAGAAAGCGGTGTGTCAGTTCGGTCAGCGCCGTGATGTTCACCTGGATCATGTCCAGCTCGTGTTGACGAGGCAAGGTGTGAAATTCGCCGTACGAAGCGAACCCAGCGTTATTGACCAGGAAGTCGACAGTCAGGCCCAGCTCCTGAACATGGGTTTCGATGCGCTGAGCGGCGTCCTGGGCGGTCAGGTCCTGGGCAAAAACGGTGGCCTGAACGCCGGAGGTCGAGCGCAGCTCGCTCGCCAGCGCTTCGAGTTTGCTGACGGTCCTTGCTACCAGGATGACGTTGATCTTTCGCGCGGCGAGCTGGCGGGCGAGGCTTTCACCGATGCCGCCGCTGGCACCGGTGATTAGGGCGGTGAGCTGGGGGGCGTCCGAGGGGGAATGTGTCATGGGGCTTCTCCTGTGCTGAAGGGGCAGATGGTGAACTGGACTTCCAGTATCATGACTAACCGGCGGTCAATAACAAGTTAATTGACCGCCGGTAGATTTGTCAAGGGCGACGCGGACGGGATCGAGAGCTTGAGAATCTCAACGAGCCGCCGTATGATTGACCGATGGTTAATCAGCGGCGTGCCCGCACAGGAACGGCCAAAGCTGCCCGCCGGGCCCACATCCTTGAGCAGGCCCGCCAGCTGCTGAGCACTGCCCGTTACCCGGCCCTGACTCTCACCGACATCGCTGCGCGGGTCGGTCTGACCAAAGCTGCCCTGTTCGCCTATTTCTCCAGCAAAGAGGCGTTGTTCCTCGAGCTGTACGAATTGCTGCTGGGCCACTGGCTGGACACCCTGGAAAAACACCTGCAGTTGGGCGGCACCCACACGCCACGCAGTCTGGCGACGCTGGTCACTTCGGTGTGCGAAGAGCACCCGGACCTGCTGCGCCTAATCCCGCTGCTGGCCGGCCTGCTCGAACACAACATCAGCGTGGACCGGGCGGCACAGCACAAGCGCTGGCTGGCCGAGCGGCTTCAGACCGTCACGCCCCTGCTGGAGCAGAGGCTACCCGGACTTCCAGTGGGGGGCGGCCTGCGGCTGCTCACCTACACCCAGGCGTTGATTGCTGGGCTGCAACCGATGAGTGAGCCCGCCCCGGCGGTCCGGGAGGCTTTCGCCACCCACGGACTGGACCTGATGCATGTGGACCTTTCAACGGCGCTTCAGGACAGCCTCGAAGCCCTTTACCAGGGATTGAGTGCACCTCAGGCTCCTACAGACGCGTAAGCCTGCGCAAGAGAAGAATGGCGGTTTGATCAAACGTCTCTTGGGCGAGGGCTGGGAACCATGGGCGGCGCGGTCGCCAACCCCCCATTAACGGCGTCCCTTGAGGCCCACAAAGAGCTTTCTATTGAGGCCACACCCTGAGCACAACGCAGAAAAAATTCAGCCAACGTTGTGATTCGGGTCAGCAACCTCGTCTGGGCGCCCATACTGCTCGACCATGCCAACCTCCCCCACGTTTTCCGGCTTCGTGCAGGTGCGCGGGGCTCGGGAGCACAATCTCAAGAATCTTTCGGTACAACTGCCACGTGACGCACTGGTGGTGTTCACTGGAGTGTCCGGCTCAGGCAAATCCTCGCTGGCCTTCGGGACGCTGTACGCCGAGGCGCAGCGGCGGTACCTCGAATCCGTCTCGCCCTACGCCCGTCGGCTGTTTCATCAGGTGGGAGCACCCGATGTAGACGCCATTGATGGCTTGCCACCAGCCGTTGCCCTACAACAGCAGCGGGGCACCCCCACGGCGCGTTCATCGGTCGGCAGCGTCACCACCCTGTCCAATCTGGTTCGGATGCTGTACTCCCGCGCCGGAACATATCCACCAGGACAGGACATCGTCTACGCCGAGGGTTTCTCGCCCAATACCCCTGAAGGAGCCTGCCCCAACTGCCACGGCCTGGGCCGGGTATACGAGGTCACCGAGGCGTCCATGGTGCCCGATCCATCGCTGACCATCCGGGAGCGGGCAGTCGCGGCCTGGCCCCAGGCATGGGGCGGGCAGAATCAGCGGGACATCCTGGTCTCGCTGGGCATTGACGTGGATGTGCCGTGGCGTGAGCTGCCGCAGGAGACACGTGACTGGATCCTGTTCAGCGAGGAGCAACCGGTGGTGCCGGTGTATCCCGGCCTGAGTCCCGAGGAAACCAAGCGGGCCGTGAGGCGCAAACTTGACCCCGACTACATGGGCACCTTCAGCAGCGCCCGACGGCATGTTCTGCACACCTTCGCCACCACCGAGAGCGCGGCCATGAAACGGCGTGTGCAGGCGTACATGATCTCGGCGGAGTGCCCCGCCTGCCACGGCAAGAGGCTGCGTCCCGAGGCCCTGGCAGTCACGTTCGCAGGGCACGACATCACTGAGTTCTCCCGACTGCCCCTGAAACAGGTCGCCGCGCTGCTGCGCCCCTACGTCAGCGGCCAAGAGAAGGGTCACACGCAGCTCGTCGAGCGCCAGCCAGAACAGGCGCTGGCACAACAGCACCTGAGCGGGGATCTGGTCGCGCGATTAAATGTGCTGCTGGACCTGGGACTGGGATACCTGCAGCTTGAACGTTCGACGCCCTCCCTGTCGCCTGGCGAATTGCAGCGGCTGCGCCTGGCCACCCAGCTGTATTCCAATCTGTTCGGCGTGGTGTACGTTCTAGATGAGCCCTCGGCTGGCCTGCATCCGGCCGATACCGAGGCGCTGCTGAAGGCCCTGGGCGGCCTGAAGGCAGCCGGCAACTCATTGTTCGTCGTGGAACATGATCTGGACGTGGTGCGCCACGCCGACTGGCTGGTGGATGTCGGCCCCGGTGCTGGGGAACAGGGCGGCCAGATCCTTTACAGCGGTCCGCCAGAGGGACTGCGACAGGTTCAGGACTCCAGTACCGCCGAGTACCTGTTCAGGACGGTATCACCCGAAACGCACCCACCGCGCACGCCTTCCGGCTGGCTGAAGCTGGAAGGCGTGACGCGCCACAACCTCAAAGACCTGAGCGTCCGGTTTCCACTGGGCGCACTGACCTGCGTGACCGGCGTCTCCGGCTCGGGCAAATCCACGCTGGTCAGTCAGGTGCTGGCCGAAACACTGGCCGTTCATTACGGTCAACCGAACGTTCTCCAGACCACCGATTTCTTGGATGACGAAGACCCTAGCGATACTCCAGCGGCCACCACCGTCGCGCGACTGGGGGGCGACGTGGCCTCGTTGTCAAGGCTGGTACAGGTGGACCAGAGACCGATTGGCCGCACGCCCAGAAGCAATATGGCCACCTATACCGGCCTGTTTGATCACGTCCGCAAGCTTTTCGCCGCCACACCGCTCGCCCGCGAGAACGGCTTTGGGCCTGGGCGCTTTTCCTTCAACGTCCGGGGTGGGCGCTGTGAACATTGCCAGGGTGAGGGCTGGGTGATGGTGGAGCTGCTGTTCCTACCCAGCGTATATGCGCCGTGCCCGGTGTGCCACGGGGCGCGTTACAACGCCGAGACGCTGAAGGTTCAGTACCGGGGGCGCAACGTCGCCGAGGTGCTGGGCATGACGGTGGACGACGCCTGGGACTTCTTCCGGGACGACGCGGCCGTTTTCCGCAGTCTGGATACCCTGCGCGAGGTGGGGCTGGGGTATCTGCGGCTGGGGCAGCCCGCCACTGAACTGTCGGGCGGTGAGGCGCAGCGCATCAAACTGGCCACCGAGCTGCAACGCGCCGGACGGGGACGGACGCTCTACATCCTGGATGAGCCCACCACGGGTCTGCACCCTGCCGACGTGGAGCGTCTGGCGCGTCAACTGGACCGGCTGGTCGACGCCGGACACACTGTGATCGCCGTGGAGCATGACATGCAGCTGGTCGTCGGCAGCGACTGGGTCATTGATGTCGGGCCTGGCGCGGGGGACGAGGGCGGCCAGATCGTGGCGCAGGGCACGCCCCTGGAGGTGGCGCAGGCCGGAGGCAGCCGAACCGCACCGTACCTGGCGCGGGCGCTGGACACCGCCGAAGGGGCAGCGGTGAGGCATTGAAGGGGACGGACCGTAAGAGGTGAAACATTCCTGGGGCATCCTCATCCCACTCTGCTTAACCGCACCAAGCGGCTCGTTCAGCCAGGAGATCGGGCATCTTGTCAGGAAGATCGGGGGCCTACGGGCGCTCCTCACCTGACGCTGTTCGCTTCATCCGACACAGCAATGACGCACGAACCCACGGTGGTCGGCAGGAGGAATCAGTGTTACGGGTTGAAACGCAGCCAGCATCCAGAATCGTGCTGAACCACGGAACTTAAAGAAACCAGGGCAGGCCCGGCGCATCTCCTTTGCCGTGCCTTGGGGCATAGTGACCCCATGTCAACTGCCAGATCACAGGTCGAGCGCGCTGGCCGCCAGGTTGCCCCTTGGCTGGAGGCCCTGGCCCGGTTCGGGTATGCCAGCAAGGGCGTGGTGTACGGCACGATAGGCTTTCTGGCCCTGAGTCTCGTGCTGGGCGCTGGCGGTACCACCACCGACACCAGGGGGGCGCTGCTACGCCTGCAGGACCTTCCGGGGGGCAGCGTCCTGCTGTGGGTGCTGGTGGTGGGCCTGACCGGCTACGCACTGTGGCAGCTGCTGCGGGCGGTGCTGGATCCAGAACACCAGGGCACCCAGGCCAAGGGACTGGTAAAACGCGCGGGCTACGCGATCAGTGGCGTCGCCTATCTGGTCCTGGCCGTGTTCAGCGCCCGCATTGCGGCCCAGGGCAGTGCCCCACGAGATCAGAACAGCGAAGCCCAGACCGCCTCACAAGTGCTCCAACTTCCAGGCGGTCAATTGCTGCTTGGCCTCGCCGGCGTGGTCCTGCTGGCGGTCGCAGCCAATCAGTTGTACAGCGCCTACGGCGCCAAGTTTATGAAACGGATGGCCTTCACCGATGTGGGCGCCCAGTACCAGGGCACCCTGAAACGCATCGGGCAGGTGGGTGTGGCGGCGCGCGGGCTGCTGCTGACCATTGTAGGAATCTTCCTGCTGGTCGCCGCCTGGCGGAACAAGGCCAGCATTGTGATCGGCACCTCGGAGGCGCTGGCCTGGCTGCGCGATCAACCTGCCGGGCAGTTTCTGTTGGGAGCGGTAGCGCTGGGAACCCTGTGTTATGGCGTGTGGTGCGTGACGCAGGCCCTGTACCGCCGCATCAACGTCATCGACTGAGCGCGTAAGGGGTTGAAGCGGGCATGGTGATGCCACAGCGACAAGAACTGACCTTCGGACTGGCAGCGTCAAGCTCAGCTGCTCAACCGACGAGA
Organism: Deinococcus humi; assembly: GCF_014201875.1. Classification (NCBI taxonomy): domain Bacteria; kingdom Thermotogati; phylum Deinococcota; class Deinococci; order Deinococcales; family Deinococcaceae; genus Deinococcus; species Deinococcus humi. The sequence goes on from NZ_JACHFL010000016.1 coordinate 107,044, forward strand.
CATTCAGGGGACTTTCAGCTCAAGACGCTTCGAGCGGATGTCCCTAAGACGACTGGCAATGGGCGGGCATGCGATGAGGTCAAGACGACTGTGTAGGTGGCGAGAGACTCTTCCGTAGAGATCTAGACGCGCCGACAGTCCGGCAAGGCACACACTGGACCTGCCCAACAGTCTAATCTCAGCACTCTTCCGACACCGAGGCCGCAGAGGAGATCATCCCCAGCGCCCTGTGTGGATGCCTCGGTGGCCACCTACAAAGACAAGGGGTCTTTGCCTTGCCCGGGCTATCACCCATCTGCCCGCTAAGGTGGGCACCCCACCTCTCCCCACGGGTTCTCTACAGCGTATTCCTCCATAGGAAGGCTAGCTGTCAGACAGCGGATAGACGTTGGACGCCAGCATAGACACCATGACCGCCGCGCCTCTCTCCCATGACGAGTACGTGCGGCTGCTGGATCTGGCACGCTACGACATTCTCGATACCCCCCGTGAGGAGGTCTTTGACCGGATTACCCGGCTGGCCGCCCGCCTGCTGGATACTCCGGTGGCGGCCATCAATTTTGTCGACCAGGATCGGCAATGGGGCAAATCCAACGTGGGCCTGGGCGATACCGCCGCCCCGCGCCGCGATTCGTTCTGCGCCTGGACGATCCTGCAAGACGGGCCCCTGGTCATCGAGAACACCCAGGCCGATCCGCGCTTCGTCCATAATCCGATGGTGACCGGGGAGCCGCATATCCGCATGTACGCGGGCACACCGCTGACCACGCCAGCAGGCCAGCGGATCGGGACGCTGTGCGTGGCCGATGATCAGCTTCATCCGCTGAGCGCGGGCGACTTGCAGGCCCTGCAGGACCTGGCCGCTCTGGCGATGGGCGAGCTGGAACTGCGCGCACGCACGCTGGAGCTGGCCCGCGAGCTGAACGCGCAGCAACGCCACAACGCGGACTTGAACCGCAGCCTTGATCACGCCCATATCCTGGAAGGCATCACCAGTCTGATGGATCTGGACCTGACCCCCGAGGAGACCACCCTGAATGCCGCGGCCCTGCTGGGCGAGGCGCTGAACGCCGATTACATCGGTCTGCTGATTTTCGAGGGCGGACAGGTCCGTGTGGAGGCCGCCCACCAGACCCCCCAGATATCGCCCGCCGTAAGGGCATTGCCTTCTCCCCTACCCGACTGGTCCAACTCGGTCACGCAGACCCTGATTCACCTGAGCCAACCCCGCTACGTCGAGGACTATCCGGCCCTGCCCGGCGCACTGGCGGCTATGGTAGAGGCCGGGGTCCAGCAGATCGCCTGGAAACCGCTGGGCACTCGCAACGGGGTCACCTCGCTGCTGATGGCGGTGCGGCAGCGAGACAACGCCGTTACGCGCTGGCGGGGCAGTGACCGCGCACTGCTGGAGGCGGCGGGGCGCAGCGTGCGCAGTGCCCTGAACCGCAGGCTGGAATTCGAGCTGGCCTGCCAGGAGGCCCGGCGCGACCCGCTGACCGGCCTGCTCAACCGCCGCGCACTGGAGCAGGATCTGTGCCAGCGGCTGCAGAGTGCCCGTTCCTTCGTGTTGGCCGGGCTGGACCTCGACGGGCTGAAGGCACTCAATGACCAGGAGGGCCATGCACAGGGCGACAAACTATTGCAGGTGTTCGCCCGTACGCTGAAGACGGAACTGAGCGAAGCAGGTGAGGTCTACCGGCTGGGCGGCGACGAGTTCGTGGTGCTTGAGGACGCGAGCGAGGAATCAATCCACCACGCGGTAGAGCGGGCAGTGCTGGCCGCGCGGCAGGTTGGCGCGCTGAATGGAGCCAGCGTGGGCATCGCGCATAGCCACGAGGGCGACGGAGAAACGCTGCTGGCGCTGGCGGACGAGCGCATGTACGTGGTCAAACGGCGGCGGCAGGTGGCCCTTTCATCCTGAGCGGCTGACTCTCGTGCCCCTATAGCCCAGTCCCGTTGGCCTGAACCAGTGGTCTGGTTCACCCTCCGCAACATGTTGCCAAAGAGCTTGGACACGGGCTCGTTCAGTGGGAGGGTCAGGCCTGAACTCACCGCCGGACCATCGGGCGCCCCATCCGTCCGGTACCGATCAAGGCCACTTTCAGCCGGGCATCTGGCAGAGCGATCACGCCGTCGCGCCGCGCACATTCACCTCAATGCGGTAGAGACTGGTGCTGGCCGCGATGAAAAGAGTGGTGCCGGCAGGACCGCCGAACGTCAGATTGCCGCTGACCTCTGGTACCTTGATCTCGCCCAGACGGGTGCCGTCCGGCGCGAAGACCTGCACGCCGCTGCCGCTGCTGGTCCACAGATTGCCGTGGACGTCTACGCGGAAACCATCGGGAAAACCCGGCGAGACCTCGGCGAACAGGCGGGCACGGGTCGCCACACCGTCCACCAGATCGTAGGCCAGGATGTGATGGTGCCGCTCGGGCCAGTATTGCTCGCCCGTGTGCGTACCCGCCGTGTCGCCCACGTACAGCACCGTCTCGTCCGGGTTGAAGGCCAGCCCATTCGGACAGACCATGCCGCGCACCACCACGCGCAGGTCCCCGGTGTCCGGGTCAAAGCGGTAGACTTCCTGGCCCGGCTGCTCCTGCACGCCGCCGTAGCCCTCCTGCGGCTGAATCAGACCGTACGGCGGATCGGTAAACCAGATGCTGCCGTCACGCGCCACCACCACATCGTTGGGGCTGTTGAAGCGTTTGCCCCCGTACTCGCCCACCAGCACCTTCCAGCCACCGTCATGTTCCTGGCGAACAATCGCCCGTTCACCATGTGAGCAGCCGATGATGCGCCCCTGGTGATCTAAGGCATGGCCGTTCTGGAAGTGAGAGGGGTTGAGGTACTCCCGCACCGCTTGTCCCTCCTGCCACACCATCAGGCGGTTGCCGGGAATGTCGCTCCAGACCAGACGGCCATCCGGCAGGTACACCGGTCCCTCGCCCCAGGTGGACCCTGTCCACAGGCATTCCAACGTGGCCGCCTCTTTCAGCAAGGGCCTCAGGCGCTCGTCCGCCAGCTCGATTCTCGTTTCGGGTGTCTTCAAGAGTAGTCCGCCCCCTGTTTGGTGCTGGTTTGTCCGGTTTCAGCATAACCTGTGCCCCCTGACCTCCAGACCCGCACTCACCACCCACCCACAACATGAAACGCTGACTGCGCCTCTGAGTACCATCAATGCTGGAGCCGCAGAGGCGTACACCCTCCCTCTGTCTCCAAACTCAAGTGCCAGGACACCATCCATCACGATGAACACTTGGGTGGGTAAGGCTGGAGGAGCCAGAGGTCTGGCGAGTGAAGTTGGGACAATTGGACACAGCACTCCCTGACAGGAGCACCGCTGAAAGTCCCCAGCGACTTCCTCCGTCCTCAGGGATTTCGATGGACTTCACTAGCCACTGTTGCCATCGGCTTACGGGCTTCGCATCGCTCGACTATTTCGTCAATCCAACTTGACGTTACGCCCAGTCAACGTTACGCTCAGGCATGTCTTCCGTGCAGGGCGCTTTGCGCTCCTCCGTCCAGGAGCACCGTAAAGCAGCTGGTCTGGGAGCTGCCGATCTGGCCCGCCGGGCGGGCATCACCCGTCAGGCGCTGCACAACATCGAAACAGGCCATTCGGTCCCCACCACCGTGGTGGCGCTGCGGCTGGCCCAGGCGCTGGGCTGCCGCGTCGATGAGCTGTTCAGCCTGACCCCCGGCACCGTACACGCACATCTGATCGGCGACGCCGCGCCAGGGGGCCGCGTTCGCCTGGCGCGCCTGGACCACGAGCTGATGGCCGTTCCATTGCAGGGTGCGGCGGGCCTAGGCCACCGGGCTGACGGCATGATCACGGCCCGACGTGAAGCCGAAGTGGAGGTGGAACTGAGTGGGGATCTGGAGCTGGCCGAACGCTCGGTCATCCTGAGCGGCTGCGATCCGTCGCTGGAACTGCTGGCCGCGCACACCGCGAAGAGTGCGCCGGACCTGCGGGTGATCACCTGCCCGGCCTCCAGTCAGGCAGCGCTGGCGGGTCTGGCGGCCGGGCAGGCCCATCTGGCCGGCATTCATCTGTGGGACGCCGGGAGCCAGGAGTCCAATCTGCCCTTCGTGCGGCAGCTGGGGCTGGCTCAATCGGTGCACGTCATTGCGCTCTGGACCTGGGAGCAGGGCCTGCTGACGGCGGCGGGCAATCCTGGGGGCATCCGGGGCGTGGACGAACTGCGCAGCGGCGGCCTGCGCCTGATCAACCGCGACCCCGGTTCGGGCAGTCGCCTGATGCTGGACGCATGGCTCGATGCGGCCAACTTCAGCGGGGCGGAGCGTCAGGCACTGCCCGGCTACCAGGATGAGGTGGCCTCCCCCCTGGAAGCCGCGCGCCGGATTCAGTCGGGTGCGGCCGATCTGGCCCCTGGCCCCCGCGTGGCCGCGCAGGCCCTGGGTCTGGATTTTGTGCCTCTGCAACGCGAGCACTTCGATCTGATCGTTCCCGAAGCGTATCAAAGCCATCCGGCCGTGCGCGCTTTGCTGCACACCGCTCGCAGCGACGCTTTTCTGTGGGAGCTGGCTGCACTGGGCGGCTACGACGCCGCGCAGGTGGGGCAACTCCGGGGCATCGTCACCTGACTGCCATTGCAGAGCGGCCAGTTCATCTGAGGTTCAACATGATCTTGAAACTTCTCGCTTCCACCCTCCTTCTGACGCTGGGCAGCGCCAGTGCGGCCAGTCTGACCGTGTTCGCCGCCGCCTCGCTGACTGACGCCTTCGCCGAAATCGGCAGATCTTTCGATGCAGCCACCGGAAACACCACCACCTTTCAGTTCGCCGGGTCACAGGCGCTCAGGACACAACTCGACAACGGGGCGCGGCCCGACGTGTACGCCAGTGCCAACAATGCCCAGTTCGATCCACTGGTGAAATCCGGTCTGCTGAGCAGCGGTCAGCCATTCCTGAGCAACCGACTGGCGGTGATCGCGCCGAGGAACAACGTCAAGATTCAGACTCTGCTGGACCTGAGCAAGCCAGGGGTCAGGCTGGTGATCGCCGATAAGGCGGTTCCCGTTGGCGATTACACCCGCCGGATGATCAGTGCCATCGACAAATCAGGCGCGTATGGTAAGGATTTCTCCGGGAAATTTCTGAAGAACGTGGTCAGTGAAGAGCCGAATGTTCGTCAGGTGGCCCTGAAGGTGCAACTGGGCGAGGCCGATGCCGCCGTCGTGTACAGCTCGGACGTGACCCCCGCCCTGCGGCCCAGCGTGCGCGTGATTGCGCTGCCCACCCGCTTCAATCAGAGCGCGAGTTATCCCATCGGCATACTCAAAAACTCTGCCCATCCGGAGGCGGCACAGGCGTTCGTGAAGTTCGTGCTGTCGGCCGAGGGACAGGCCATCCTGAAGAAGTGGGGGTTCCTGAAGCCGCCGGCACAGCCAGCCACGCGCATCAGCAGCGTAGCGGTGCGCGCCGCCATCATGGGGGATGACGCCATGCCCACGGTGAGGGCGAGGAAATGACCCGTCCTCTGGCAGGTGGACCCAACTGACCACCCATCCCAGCCGCGAGAGCCGGTCTGCCCGTCTGGGCGGGCGGACCGGGCGGCATGGCGTGCCCGCCCTTCCGTTGGCCCTGAGTGTCCTTCTGGTGCTGTTTCTGGTGCTGCCGTTGCTGGCGCTGCTGTTACGTGGGCTGAACGCCCAATTCCTGCCCACCCTGCTGGGGCCAGTGGTGCTTGATGCCCTGCAGGTCAGCCTGCTGACCACCAGTTGCACGATGATCCTGACTGTGCTGCTCGGCACGCCCGTGGCCTGGCTGCTGGCCCGCCACGATTTCGCTGGGAAGACGGCGCTGGACACCCTGCTGGACCTGCCCATCGTGCTGCCGCCGGTGGTGGCCGGGGTGGGGCTGCTGCTGGCCTTTGGGCGAAATGGTCTGCTAGGCGCTCCGCTGGAACTGGCAGGCATCAGCGTGGCCTTTTCCCCTGCTGCAGTGGTCCTGGCACAACTGTTCGTGGCTGCTCCGTTTTACCTGCGGACCGCCAAGGCAGGCTTCATGGCCGTGGACCGCGACGTCGAGGACGCCGCCCGCACTGATGGGGCAGACCGCTGGACGGTCTTTCGGTACATCACCTGGCCGCTGGCGTTCGCGTTCCTGCTTGAGGGCCTGGTCCTGACGTGGGCGCGGGCGTTGGGTGAATTCGGGGCCACCATCCTGTTCGCCGGATCGCTGCAGGGCAAAACGCGGACCATTACGCTGGCGATCTACTCCGCTCTGGAATCCGATCTTGCCCCGGCGCTGGTGCTGTCGGCGGTGATGGTGGTCGTGGCTTTCACGGTCCTGGTCGTGGTGCGGAGACTGGGCAGTGCCCACACCTCACGTTGATGGCGAAATCGTTCAGGGCATTTCGAAATTTTTTCGAAATGCCCTGAAACCCGGTGCAGTTCACGTCTAAGACTCCCTGCATAGGAGCGTTTCGTTCAGCTCACCATGTCACCCAGTTGGCTTCGGAAAAGAATGGATGACTCATCCTTTCATTCCGGTGAGGACGATGCCCTCGATGATCTGTTTCTGGAAGATGGCGAAGACGATCAGCACTGGAATCACCGCCAGGCTGCTG